>JANOIK010000135.1:0-10282 GCA_031407585.1 Planctomycetota bacterium
AAGCTCAGCCGTCGCACCGATCCGTCGCAGAACGCAGCGACAAACATTCCGGACGGCTGCGCGATGCCCGCAAACGGCTGCTCGGCGTCGAAGTCGATGTCCGCGGGCTTCATCCACTCGACCGCCGCTTCAGGGCTCGCCTGGACGACCAGCAGCGTGTTGGAGGTTCCGTCTTCGATCTTCATCAGCTGCATTTCTTCATTCTCGGGGAACAGCGTCCCCTCGCCCTTGAGCACAAGATAGCGCGTGCGATTGGTCAGCTCGGGGCTGCTCGACGAACGGAACACCTCCGGCATTTGATCGTGGAACTGGCGGTTGTGCTCGCTGTCCCACGGCTCGTCGAGGTTGATCTTGCTGTAGAGATCGGCGCCGCCGCCCATCTCGAGGAACGGCAGCAGCTTGACGCGCCAGCTCAGGAGCGGCTTGCCGTCGGCGCTGTAAATGTCGTTCGGCAGGGCGCGACGTGCCGACTCGTGGTTGAGAAAGCCGAGCCCTAACTGTTTGAGATGGTTCGTGTCTTGCACCTGTTGGGCGGCGGCGCGCGATGAGCTCACGGCGGGCAGCAGCAGGGCGGCGAACACCGGCGCGGCGCCGATCGAATTTCCGCCGCCGGGGAGCGAGCCGAGGCACGTCGCGTGGAAGCCGTCGGCTTCGTGCGACCACGTGCTGATCGTCGGCCGCAGGTGCTTCACCACCGTTTCGACGCCCGGCAGAGCCGTCGTGTCGATCGTGATGCCCTCCTGGCGAAGCGGTCCACTCATCATCTGCACGCCCATTTGAATGAACGGGTACGCCGAGCGCACGAGTTGCGGCGTGTCAACGAAGAACAGCGCCGCGGGGCCGGCGTCGCCTTGGACCGTCGCGGCGACCACCTCCTTGCCGGCGAGCGAGTCTGCCGCCTTCCGGTCGAGTGCTGCCTTAATGGCCTGCGGCAACAAGCCGACGACCATCCACTTGTCGGTAATGCACAGCGAGGGAGAAAACGGCACCGGATTGCCCTGGAATTGCAGCGAGTACACAGTCTGCCCCGCGACCGTCGCTTCGGAGATCGTCATGAGGGCGTGGCTGCGAACCATTTCGTTCTTTGCGACTTCGATCAGCTTGGTGGCCGCGGTCCGCAGCTTCGCCGCGTCCTTCACCTGCACGGCGGCGGCCGCGTTCAGCCAGGACAGCATGAGATCGCCGCTGGGCAGATAAATGGTCCAAGCATCGCCGAGCGATCCGACGACGTCATCGCGCAGATTGACGCCGATTTGCGATTCGACCTCAAACATGTGGGTTTCGAATTCTTCGTTCGCGCGCGGCTCGAACTGGCTAATCAGAGCCAGCGCCTTGTCGAGAACCTCCGTGGGATTGATGCGCACCGCGGCGGCGGCCAGCGCGTCCTTGGGGACGATCGCCAGGTCGTCCTTGACGAGCGGTTCGTACGGAAAGAAGGCGAGCACGCCGGGCCGCTGGCCGTCGGTGACCACATGGGCCATGCTCGCGCAGCCTTCGGCGTCGTAGCCGGCGACGGCGTGCAACGCGTGAATGCTGGTGAGACCGAGTTGCTCGATAACCGGCCAGACTTGCGGATCCTCGGCTTCGACCAGCGGCCGCACGCGGGCGAGGATGCCGTCGATGTTGACGTAGCCGACCGACATTTCGCGCTCGATCTTGTGCTCGGCGCGCAGCTTGGTGAGCCACTCGGGCGCGCTGCCCGTCATGCGTTCGGCAATCGAACCGGCCGTGGCGTCGCCGACGGCGACGATGAAGTACGAATCCTTCCAGCCAAACCGCACGTGAGGCGCGTCGGGCGGCAGTTCGACACGTTGCCACTCGATTCCGCCCATGGAGTCGGCCGTGATTTTAGGCCCGTCTTCGCCGGCAAGAGTGAGCAGCTCTTTCATCGCGGCGGCAAGCTCTTCGTGCTGGTCGCCGGCATTGAGAACGAGCGCGGCCTCGACCTTCACGTTCTGTTCGCTAATCACTTGCACGTCGGCGACGTACATCGCCAGCGGTCGCGTGAGGAACGCCTTGACCAGCTTTGGCGCCTCGGCCGCCAACACTTGCTCCTCGCGACCCGAGCCGCCGGCGCGTTGCACAGCAGCCATGATTTGTTTTTCGATTTCGGCGAAGAACTTCTGAACGTCTGGCTCAGCGAAGAGCTGCTCGGTGTGGTTGGCGCTGCCGGCGTCGGCAGGGCCCGTTCCCGTCGCGGCGGCGTACCACAGGCACTCCTCGGGCGCGACGGCCGACAACGCGGGGTCGAGCGGCAGGGGCGCTCCGGCGCCGGGCAGGGCGGCGCCCATGAGTAACGTGAGCAGCCATGACATGCCGAAGGATGCCGTTTGCATGGTCGAACCTTTTGGGGAGAGGAGGTCATCCGCGACGCAGCGCCCTGGGGACGCCTCGCCGCGGGAACTCGGAATTCGGGAATTCAGAGCGTATTCGCCGGGAGTAGGGTGTTCTTGCAAGACAAGAAATTTAATAGGGCGTCATTCGATACGAGCGCCCAATCTGCCCCTCCAAGGTACCGTAGGGCGCTCGCTTTTTCGAGTGGTGTTCCGCACGAGGCGAAACGCCTTTTAGGCCTTACTCAACGAAAAAAGCCCAGTCCGCTGCTGCAGCAGCAGCGGACTAGGCGTCGAAAGCGAATAAGATTGTTGGACCAGGACTACCGGCGATTCCGACGAATGCCCGCGATGGCCAACCCGGCCAGCGCCGCGAGACCGAAGGTCGCAGGCTCGGGGACGATCACGCCCGGCGAGCCAATATCGCCCGATCCCGACGTGAAGGCGCCGTTAACGCCCGCGGTGCTGAGGGTCGAAATCGCGCCGGTAGCGCCGACCTTGTTATCGAACGTGCGACCCGTCGGAATGCCCGTCGAGCTGCCGAAGGTGACCGCTGCGGTGGCGACGATCGCGCTGGTGGCGTCATCGTAGATGTTGAGGGCGTCGCCGCCGGTGCTCAGACCAATACCCGAGCCGCCGTAGGTGCCGATCAAGAAGCCCGGAGGCGCCGTGCCATTGAACCAGTCCAGAATGAAGTCCGTCTTTTTCGCCGCGTCATTGGTGGCCGCGGTGTTGGCTTCGACGAAGACCACCGATTTGCCGGCGGGAATCGAGGTGATGCCGCGCAATGCGACGGCCGAGGCAAACGTTGGCGAGGCGTCGTCGACGCGCCAACCGTCGATATCGACGGCGACCGCGCCCGTGTTGGTCAATTCGAACCAATCCGAAGCATACGGCGCATCGCCGCTGCCCCAGGGCGTGACTTCCGAAATGATGATCGCCGCCGACGCGCGGCTGGCGAAGGCGAGGACGAGTAGTGCTGTCAGTAAACCAATCTTCTTCATGAGTCCCTCCAGGATGTCTCGATGCAGTGCGTGACTGTGGACGCGATGGCCCCCGGCATATGTCCCAGCGAATTTAGCTGCTGAATGTGAAGAACTCGTGAACATCTCGCATAGTCACTTCAAATGCCTAGTTTTGCACGGAAAAACCACCCAACGCCCCAAGTCGAAGCACGCGGGACCTGAAGGATTCCCACATCACCCCTTCACGCGGGACGAGTAATCTTCGCCGGCCTTCGAGCGGCATCGCTCGTACGGGCCAAGGGTCCTCAGCACACAGAGAGTTGCACGCTCATGAAGTCACGAATCCTGGTAGTCCTGGCGGCCGGCGCTGTCCTTGCAGTTGCCCCCACCGCCACCGCGGCAATGAGAATCACCGAGTGGATGTATTCGGGCAACCCCGGCGAGTTCGTCGAGCTGACGAACATCGGCGGAGCCCCGATCGACATGAACGGCTGGAGCTACAGCGACGAAGACGATGAACCCGGTACGGTCAGCCTTAGCGCCTTCGGAATCGTCAATCCGGGCGAGTCGGTGATTTTCACCGAAGCCAGCGCCGCAACGTTCAAGACCGCGTGGAACATTCCGATGGTTAAAGTCATCGGCGGGGTCACCGACAACCTGAGCCGAACCGACGCGATCTACATTTACGATAATTCCGACGCGACCATCGACGTGTTGGACTTCGGCGACGAGAGCAGCCCCGGCGCCGGGCCGCGCACGCAGAATCGCAGCGGCAATCCGCTGACGCTCGCCGCCGTCGGGGCCAACGACGTGAGCCAATGGGTGCTGTCGTCGGTAGCCGATGCCTACGGATCGTACAACTCGACGTCGAGCACGACGGGCAATCCCGGCAAGTTCGCGCTCATCCCTGAGCCGAGCAGTCTAGAGCTTGCCGCAATGGGTGTGGCCTTGCTGGCTCGCCGCCGTCGCTCTTAATTGGCTCTGATTTCCAGAGTCGCGTCGTCCGCCCCGCTTCTTTGATCGGCAACTTTGATCTGAGCTGCCGCGCGATCCCCTAGGTCGCGCGGCAGCTTTTCGTTGCCGTTGCCCTGTCACCGTCACGCTTAATCCATAAGGGTCGCCTCATGAATCAACGCCTTGCCCGCCCGAGCTTTCGCCTGCCGGCCGTCCTCGCACTCGTCGCGGGGGCCGCCACCCTGGCTCACGCAGCTCCAACGACCATTCAGTTCGGCAATGAGCTTCACGGCCTCACCGGCCACTCGGCCGCCGTCGTGAATTCGGGAGCTTATCAGATGTCGCTCGCGGCTGGTCCCGCCGGCGCCGTGCTCGATGAAAGCCACGATGCGGGACTGGGCGTGAACTCAACCGGCGTCAGCGGAGCGGTCGACGTCGGGGCCACCTTCGGAACGAGCAAAATCAACGTCATCGGGGGCGCCGGGCCCTTTTCCGGCATGTCCGAGCGGATCTCGTTCTCCTTCAATCAAGCCGGCGTCCTGCGCGCTTTGCTGCTCGACGGCGTCAAGGACGAGACGCTCGAGTACATCAGCCTGACCACGCCCGGCGGGACGACGCTCAGCCTGTTCGACTTCGAGACGCTCACGCGCCTCGCGGAACAAGGCTTCGGAATCGCGTCGCTCGCCGTGCCGAACGTCACGTTGCTCGACGACTCCGAGGACGATCGCTCGGGCCTCCACATCCCGTTCCAGGCGGGCGAGGCGTTTACCCTGGCGTACGGCGAAGTGCCATTCCCCGCCGGCTACACGCCGCGGCAGAACGATGCGGGAAACGGCGCACGGTGGGAGGGCGTTGTAGTGATCCCCGAGCCGACCTCGCTCGCCTCGGCGGCAATCGCCGTAGTGATGGGCACAACCGCGCTCCGCTCACGCGGTCGTGCGGCCCCACGCCGAACTAGAGGCGTCCGAGTGGCGCCCAAGTGGCGCGTCAGTCCGCCTGACGGGCGTATTTCTTGATGACGTCGCTCGTAAAGGCGAGCTCGAACTTGTTGTCCTCGCCGCTGACCACCGTGAAGCGCGTCGGATAGGTCACCTTCTCAAAAGGAGGCACTGCCGCAGGAAGCGAGGATGTCTCGCCTTCACGCACGATGTGCACGAGGCTAGCCCAATGATCGCCCGCCACGGCGCCGTCGTTTTCCTCGTACGTGCTCAGCGTGAACGTGCCGTCCGGCTGGAGCTTGCCGAACGCGGCCTTGCCAATGATGCGCTGATCGCCCTTGGCGACCGGCGAGAAGATGACCTTACCCTGGGTGAACGGCTGCCCGTCGATCGTGACCGTGCCGGTCGCCGGCGCGAGGTCGAACTCGCTGCGGGAGCACCCGGGAATAACGATAACCGCCGCTAGTCCGAGTAGCCAACGACGCACGTTCCTATTCGCGACTCTAGGCCACCGAACATGGCGCCGATTCCGATTAGAAGAAATTGCCGACTGGACGCTCGTCAACGCGACCTCCCAGAAGTTTAAATGTGGTGACTTCGAGATTCTCACTTAGGAAGTGGACGGACCCGTCAACGAAACCGAAATAAGCGCCGCCGATATGCCAGCTAAACGTGCAGTCGTCCTGCCCGGAGCTAAGCGGCATCCGATCGGCGTCGTGCTGCGCCAGCGGATAGCCGACAGTGCCGCCGATGTTGCAGTTAATGACTTCTTCGGTCTTAAAAAGCGTGGCGCCATCTTCATTGAACGATCCTACCCAGGTGGGAAACGCGCCTAAGTCCGTATCGCGCGGCACGTAAGCCGCCTCTCCGATGGCGATCGTTTGACTGGTCCCATCGGTGACGTCCTTGAGGCGGATTTTGGTGAGGCTCGGTTTCTCGACGGGATCGAGCGTCCCGTCACCGTCGAAGTCGGTATCGACGAGGGTCGAGACCTTGAGCCCCTCGGCGATGCGCCAAAACATGCCAAGGTCATGGTAGCCGCGCGATCCCTTGTAACTCGAGACCGCGTACCCAGAGTTCTTGAACGGCCCGCCTCCCAACTCCCAGTGACTGTCCGGCACGTGCGTCGGCAAGTCGGCGGTGGGGCAGCGGAACATCGGCAGCACGGCGGCGCCGCCCGAAAACGGTCGCATGTTGGCATTGGCAGCGGCACGAAAAATCCCCGGCTGCCAGGGGTTCCCGTTGTAATTGATCGGCGGCGTCCCTGTCGTGCCGACAACGCCCGTGTTCATCAGCTGCGCTGTGACAGCCTGCGCTTCGAGCGACGGCAAAATCTTCGTCGCCCAGCCGAGCCCATCTTCGTTGGCGAGGTCGTTCGATTTGGGGTGCGAGTACACTCCTCGCGGAAACACGCCGCCGGAAGCATCGGCCGTATTGAGCAGCGCCAGGCCGATCTGCTTCACGTTGTTGGCGCACGCGATCCGCCGCGCCGCTTCGCGCGCCGACTGAACGGCCGGCAGCAGCAGAGCGACCAACACGCCAATGATGGCGATGACAACGAGCAGCTCGACCAGCGTGAATCCGGTGCGCGTCGAGGCGGAACGCATCATGCAAGGCCCTTCGTCAGTGGGACGGGCGGTCTGCGCGCGGCGCGACCGTAAGGCGGGTGGTTGGTCATCATAGTACCGGCGCAACCACGGCCAGCGAATGGGTTGCGTGTGAAGCTTCTTAATTCATTAACCGAACCTTAACAATCTTCTGCGAAAGTCTTTCTCAACCCTCCTTGGCGGACCTTGTCGGGGGATTTTGCGTCGGCAAATCTCGCCCGTCGGATACGCGCCTTGCCGCATGAAGTGCGCGCCGACATTCCGCCACAACGTCATCCCACCCGGATTTTCGATTTTCACCAAGGAATCTCGACTGTGAGAAAAGCTCAAAAGCGCCCGTTGCCAACATGGATTGTCGCCGCGGCTGCGATGTTCTTCACGTGCTGCAGCGCCCGCACTGCACCGGCAGGTTTGGCCCTCATCAACGAAATCTACTTCGATCCGCCGTCGAGCGGCGACAACTCGCACGAATACATCGAGCTGCGCGGCACGCCGGGAATGGCGCTCGACAATTACTATCTCATCATTCTCGAAAGCGAAGGCGGCATCCTGTCCACTTTGGACCAGGGAAGCATCGACCTGATCTTCGACCTCAATGGCCGATCTTTCGGCTCCAATGGATTTCTCACGCTGCGCCAGAAGGCCATAACAAATGCCACCGCGGAATACGGTTCCTATGCGGTCGCCGCGGGAACGACAGACATCGTTAACTCGGGCTCCGGCGCCGGTTGGGGCTCGACCGCCGCGAACAGTAACATTGGCGTGCAGGTCTCAGAATTAAATGGCCGTACCGAAAACGCCGCGTTCACCGCGATGCTCATCCGCAACGATGGGCACCCCGTCAACAATAAGCCCGTGCTCAACGATGACCTCGACCTCGGCAACAACGGCCTCGACTTTGCCAACGGAAAACTCGAATGGCAGATTATCGATTCCATCGGCGTGCTCGGCGAAGTGGGCGAAGTCGAAGACGGGGCCCGCTCGTATTCGCCGTTGACGTTTGCCAAAGACTCGATCGCGAGCATTCCGGACCTGGTGTACGCGGACCACATTCCCCCTGGGGGCGTCTACGTGGGACTCGAGTACGAGGTGGAAATGGTCTCGCGATGGGGCAATTCCGCGGGAAACGCGCCCGAGAACTGGCATGTCACAAACCTCACGCTCGAACAAGCGGCTGGGTTCACTGCGTCCGGAGATTTCCGCCAATCGACCAGCGGCAACCATCCCCCGGACCCGGGCGATGTTATCGAGACGAATCACGGCGTACCTTACGGCACGAATCTGACCAACTCGCTGGGCGCCCCGAACTACCCGCTTACCCCCAACAGCGGACTGACATTCGCGGCCGGCGATTTCGACGCCGACGGCGACGTCGACGCCACGGACTTGAACGTCGAGTGGGTCAAGCGGTTCGGGGCCGACCTCGACGGCGACGACATCCTGGCGTGGCAACGCAACCTCAACATCGGCGGCCAGGTGGCCGTTCCGGAACCGGCCTCTGCGGTCATGGGGTGCGTCCTGCTGGCGGCGTTCGGCGCCATTGGCCGACGCCGGCGCCCGCGCGGCTAACGCCGCCAGCGCAGCTAAATTACGCTGAGCAGTCGCCCGCCGTCGATTTCGTACCGCCGCTGCATCGCGTCGGCCAAGGCCGCGCTGTGGGTCACGGCGACGAGCACGGCGTTTTGCTCCCGCTGCACTTCCAGCAGCAGCGAGACCATCGCCGTCGCGGTCGACCGGTCGAGATTCCCGGTCGGCTCGTCGGCCAAGAGAAGCGTGGGGTTGCGAATGAGCGCGCGGGCGAGCGCCGCGCGCTGACGCTCGCCGCCGGAAAGCTCGGCAGGGCGGTGGCTGGCACGCGCTGTCAGGCCGACGCGGTCGATCAGCCCCTCGGCGCGGCGCACGTCTTCCGGGCCCGCGGCGCCCTCGGCCAGCAGCGGCACCAGCACATTCTCCAGCACGGTGCACTGCGGCAGCAAATGGTGATCCTGAAACACGAAGCCGATGTTGCGGCTGCGGAACGACGCGAGCGCGGCTTCGTCGAGATCGAACGGCGCCACGCCGGCAAGCTGCACGGCGCCGGAGGTCGGTCGTTCGAGTGTGCCGAGAATCGCCAGCAGCGTGCTTTTGCCAGATCCGCTGGGGCCGACCACGGCGCAGTTTTCGCCGGCTTCGAGCGAGAGCGAGGCGTCGACCAGGACGGCAAGCTCTCCGCCGCCGGAAATGGGGTACGACTTCGTCAGGGATTGGGCGACCAGTGCGGGCATCGCCCCATTGTGACGACGCCAGGCGGCGCGGCCAAGCGCTTGCCTCGCATCCGTGTGGCACGTCCCAAGGTCCGCCGCAGGGCGTGGTCGGGGTGGTGTACGATTCGGCGCGCACCACACCCTGCGGAAGACGTTGGGCGTGCCACCCGAGAGAGCTACGCCGAGTACGCGGCCAGCTTCTTCGCCATCTCTTCCGGCACGGGCCGAGATACGGGCGGCTTCCCCGGCACGATCCGGCAGCACACGCTGGTCATGCGACCGACGGCCACCTGCCGGCCTTCGTGCGTAAAGCGGAACTCGTACGTCACGCTCGTCGCTCCGATGCGTGCGACCGACACTGCCACCTCGAGCACTTCTTCGCAATGGGCCGGCGACGTGTAATCGCAGGTCGCGCTCACGCGGGGAAAACTCACGCGCTCGCCGTCGATCACTGAGTGGACGCTCAGCCCCAACGACCGGAGCAACTCGTGCTCGCTCGATTCCATGTACACGAAGAACGAGGCGAAGTGCATGATGCCGGCCATGTCCGTGTCGTGGAATTCGACAAGGCGCGTGGTGCGAAAGGGCTCGGGCATAGAATCGTGGATTCTCGATTTCGGATTTGGCGTGAAGGACGCGGCGCTCGCCGGCGATCCCCTCTCCAAAATCCGCAATCCAAAATCAGAGCGCCAAAATCGGAGCGTTAGCCGCCGACGTACGGCATCAGGCCCATGAAGCGGGCTCGCTTGATCGCCTTGGCCACTGCGTGCTGGCTCGCGGCGTGGCAACCGGTCTTGCGACGGCTGACGATGCGACCGTGCCGATTGGTCAACTTGCTCAGCAGGTCGAGATCCTTGTAGTCGATGAACATCGGCCGAGGCTTGATGCCATCGACGCACACAGGGTCCTTCTTGTTGACGCGGCGGATCGTCTTGGGACGTTCGGGGATCATACGCAGGGAAACTCGAATGCTGGGAACGGGGGGTTTGGAAACTTGTAGCCGTGACGCTAAAACGCCGGCCAATCCGTCGGCCGTCGAGCCCTGTATTCTACCGGCAACCGGCCACGACGCAACCCAGAGCCCCGATGCTTAACCGCCGGGCTAGAGCGCTACTCAGATCCCTGTAGCGTATCCGGAGTTTCGGAAGTAGTTTCGGCACTCGGCGGGCGAGAATCGTTCGAGGGCGCCGGCGATGGCGTGCTCAAGTCCGTCGAGGGTGCGCTCGGCGGCGCTGCGGAGCA
>JANOIK010000210.1:0-1530 GCA_031407585.1 Planctomycetota bacterium
CTGCGTGGTCGTCAGTTGCTGCTTGAGGGCGCCGAGTTGCTCCATGCCGCGCAGGGGATTCTTCTTCACTTCGCCGAACTGGTGCTCGATCTCCTTGGCCTTGGCCCGCAGGTCGTCGGCCCGCTTTTTGAGCGCCGCGTATTGGCCCTGCCAGCGTTCCCCCAACTCGCGGAGCACGCGCGGCGTCGCCAGCTTGGCTTCGAGATCCTCCTCGAGCCGGCCCTGCAGGCCGTCGAACCACTCGACTGCCGCATCGCCCGCCGCGGCGACGACCGGGTCGAACATCGATGGCTCGGCGGTGGCTTCGGGCGGCGCCGCTTCGATGGCGCCCGAGGTCGCTCGCTGCGAATCGTATTGCAGCCCGCGAATGAGTCCGTTCTTCACGACGAACCGCTTCTTGAGCAGCGCCGCCATGTCGACGTCGAGCTGCATCCGCTCGGCGGCGGCCAGATTATGCATCGGCCGCCGCGGATTGGTCGCAGCCAGACCATCGATCACGATCTGCCCGTCGACCAGCGAGGTCGAAACGGCCGCAACGTCGACCTTGGCGCCGAGCGCCGCCTCGCCCGTCGCGACGATTGTGTACTGCAGCGCCGGGTCGAGCCCGAACCGCACGGCGGCGTATAGGAGAGCGACGACCGTAAGGCGCGGCGCCACGTAGCCCCACCGGAGTATTTTCTTCCAACCCATGAGTGCGGCCAGCTTGGGGCGTTTCATCCTTCAAGCCCCCACTGCACGCCCAGCTCGGCGCCCTTCAGCCAGCGGATCACTTTGTACTGCATGAGCCACTGCGTGATCCGCGGCTGCACGTGCGTGCCCACCGCATGGGCCGCCTTGTACGCCGGGTAGAACAGGTAGAGGCCGATGAGCAATTGGCCCGTGACGACCGTGTTGTTGAAGCCCAGCCATGGCCCCAGCGGCATGTCGTAGAGCGCGGTGAACGCGGCTCGCGGGTCCAAACCCGTCAGCACGATCGCGCCGATGCGGTGGGCCAGATCATCGAGCCCGCAACCCACGTAGGAAAACACGCCGATCGCCAGCAGCCCCGCGGCGCGGTTCACGCGCAGCGCGCACAGCAGCATGGCGAGGCCAATGGCCAGCAAGTTTCCCTTAGGCAGCAGGCCAACCATCATTCCCAGGGAATAGCCCCAGGCGGTTTGCCGCGCCGAATCGTTCGCCGTGAGCATCTGGACCGCCAGACGCAACGGCCTGAGGAGCAGGTCGAGCATGAGGGCACGTTGGAGAAGAGGCGATGAGAGTGCCGGTTGTCGAAGATTTATCGGCGCTCACGCCGACGACCGCCCAATGTTTCTGGGTGCGTCTCAGAATGCAGCAACGCATGCGGTGCTAGCTCGCCCCCAATTACTCTTCTGACTCCCTCCCCTCGGCGGGGAGGGCTGCAATCCTGTTCGGCACGCCATTTGCGCCGTCAACTGGTCAACTCCAGGAGACTGTCGGGATGGCGAAGTCGGAAGGTGAGGAAGTGGTGCGGCTGGAGGGCCGCCGGCTGATCGAGCCGGCGCGGCGACT
>JANOIK010000236.1:0-3356 GCA_031407585.1 Planctomycetota bacterium
TGCCTCGCTGGTTCGACTGACCAGCACGGCGCCTGTGGAGAATGCTGACTTCAACGGCGATACGTTCGTCGACGGCGACGATCTCCTCATCTGGCAGCGAAATCTGGGTTCCGGGACCACACTCGCCCAGGGCGACGCCAACGGCGACGGCGCCGTCACCGGAGTCGACCTGGGAATTTGGAGGACGAAGTTTGGCCAAGGCGGCACGTCGAGTGCGGCGGCCGGGCCTGTGCCGGAGCCGGGGTCGGCTGTCCTCGCCGGCGCCGCCATCATCGCCACTCTCGCCTCGCGGCGGCGACGGTCGACGTCCTCCCAGTTGGCAATCGCCTGAAAGGAGGCATGGCATGCGCCCATCGGCCGCAAGAGTCAGCGGTTTTACGCTGGTCGAACTGCTGGTGGTCATCGCCATCATCGGCGTTCTGGTGGCGCTGCTGTTGCCGGCCGTTCAGGCGGCGCGCGAAGCTGCGCGGCGAATGAGCTGTGCGAACAACCTGAAGAACATCGCCCTGGGCGTTCAAAACTACGAGAACACAAGAAAACAGCTGCCGGTAAGCACCCCGCCTTATGACCAAGGCGCGTGCGAGGGGGACGAGATCGCGAACTACGACACCGGAGCGGTCGACTACATCGCGGACAATCAGTGCGCTCGGCTCAATGCGGTGGGCGGAAGCGGCAAGGGGTGGATCACGGAGCTGCTTCCGTTCTTGGAGCAGCAGGCTCTGCACGATCAATTCCAGTCCCTGGGCGGATTCTCGGGGGGCTTTTCCGTCAACAAGGGAATGCGGCGGCCCGAGGTGCGACCGCTGCTCAAGACCATACTGCCCGTCTTGGGTTGTCCGTCGGACGGCTTTTCACGTGAGCTTTCCGAGGTTCAGCGCGGTTACAACACGCCCGTGGCCACGCCGATCTCCGTCTCGGTCACGAGCTACAAGGGAGTCGCGGGCGACACGGCCATTCTGGGCGCCATGAATACGCTTTGGAACGGCGATTGGGGCGCCACGCCTGACTGCCACGATCGGCTCGGCTGCACCGGAGTGCTCTGGCGCAACTCATTTTTCATCCCCGTCAAACTTAAGACGGTCACCGACGGGCTAAGCAACACGTTCGTCGTCGGCGAGAGCGTCGCGGAGATCGATCCCCACTCGGCGGCGTTCTATTCCGACGGCGACTGGGCGAGTTGCAGCCAACAGCTCAACTACATTCCCACGACGGCGACTCCCGACTGGTGGGAGGTCCGTGGATTCCGCAGCCGGCATCCTGGCGGGGTGACGTTTGCCATGTTGGATGCGTCAGTGCATTTTCTTAACGAGGGCATCGACCACAAGCTCTATCGGGCGCTCTCTACGCGCAATCGGGAAGAAGTGGCGTCGGTCAAATAGAACGCATGTCCGTCGTCGCGAACGAGGCTGGTTGAGCGCAATGAACTGTAATAATCACAATGCGCTGGCCCTCATGAAAGTGGGCGCGACGTTGCTTGCGCTCGCGGCGGTCGCTGGCTGCGGCGAGGGGCCCGCATCGACGGTCACGGGCGTGGTTACACTTGATGACAAGCCCCTGGACCACGGCACCGTGACGTTCCTGCCGACTGAAGGCGGCGCCGGCGCCACGGCGACGATCACGTCGGACGGAACGTTTGAAGCTCGCACCGGAAGCGCCGAAGGGCTGGTCCCCGGCGAGTATATTGTCACGGTGCAGGCGCGCACGGATCCGGTAGTTTCCCACCCGGACGCGGAACCTATGCCAGGCAAGCTCATTACGCCCGAGCGATACAGTTCCAGCGGAACGACGACATTGAAGGCGACAATTCAATCGGGCTCCAATGAACTAATTTTGAAACTGACCAGCAATGCTACATAGGATTTTGAACCTCTTAATTGCTCGGTCCGGCAATCGCCGCAGCCGCATCGCTGGCTTCCTGCACGTAATTGCGGTTGCCGCCTTTGCGACTGCCGGCGTCGCTCGTGCTGTGAGCTCGGCTCCGCAAGGCTGGAAGCAGGTGTGGAACGACGAGTTCGACGGGGCCGCGCTCGACGCATCGAAGTGGACCCCGGAAACGACGACGAATCCAGCTAACAACGAACGCCAAGCGTACCTTCCGCAGCAAGTGACGGTTGCCAACGGCAACATGGTGATTACGTCCGAGAACATCCCCTACCAGGGAAAGCAGTACCGCTCGGGCCGGGTGCACAGCAACTACGCCCAACGCCTCGGTCGCTGGGAAGTGCGGGCCGATCTACCCACTTCCCGCGGCATGTGGCCCGCGATCTGGCTTCTGCCAAACACCTCGCAGTTCAATTGGCCCAGCCAAGGCGAGATCGACATCATGGAGAATCGCGGCACGCAGCAATCGCTGACAAGCAATGCGTTTCACTACGGGACCAGTTCCCCGTACGTCCATAATTACAAAACTGGCGAGCAAACGACGGCTCGCTTCGGCGCGCCCGTCAACTACCACACAGGGTTCCATACCTACGCAGTCGAATGGGATGAATCGAAGTTGCGGTTCTTCGTCGACGACGTTCACTATTTGACGATCCACGACGCGGACACGGGCGGCTTTATCCGCAATCAGACGGCGCCGATGCAAACCCTGCTGAACACCGCGGTCGGCGGCGACTTCCTCGGGGCGCTGCAACCCAACGGCACAACGCAATGGCCGCAGCAGTTTCTCATCGATTACGTGCGGATCTTTGAAAAAGAGGATGCGGTCATTCGGCTTCAAAATGGCAGCTTCGATAAGAATAACGGGAGCCTGGCGGGCTGGAGCGTCTTTGGCAATCGCGTGAACGCCAACAACGTGTCCGTACACAGCGAGGCGACAACCGACGGCGAGGCCTCGCTCAAACTGTTCGGCCAATCGACGGGGAATGTGAACTACTCTGGCGTTTCGCAGGGGATCTCGGTGTCAGCCGGAGACGAAGTGCGGGCGTCGGCGGAGAGTTTCATCCGATTGCAGGACTCGATCAGCGGCACGGGAAACTCCGTGCAGATGAAGATCGAGTTCTACAGCGATTTCGGCGGCGACCATGAGTCGGCGTCGCTCCTGGACGAGACGGTGACGACCATCGCAGACGCATCGACTGCGAACGATGCGTGGCTCCAGCACGATTTATCGGCGATTGCCCCCGCGGGGGCGGTGGAAGCGCGGTTGGCGTTTGTCTTCACGCAGCCCGCGGCCGACGGAGGCGGAGCGGTGCATATCGACGACGTCGCCTTTCGCAATTTGGCTGCGCCAGGCGTTGCCGACGCTGATGGCGACGGTGACGTGGACGGGGACGATTTCTTGCAATGGCAACGAAGCCTGGGCCGCCAAGACGCCGACGGACCCGCTGACGGAGACTTTAATTTCGATGGCA
>JANOIK010000239.1:0-1800 GCA_031407585.1 Planctomycetota bacterium
ATCCCCCATTCCCTGCGGAGATGACCCATGACTCGTTCGACTCGTCGCGTTTCGCTCGTTCTGGCGAGCGCCCTGCTGCTCGCCGCTACGGCGACCGCCATGCTTTCGGCCCATGCCGCCAACTGGACTCGCTTTCGCGGCGAGAACGGCAGCGGCGTGAGCACCGATTCGGGGCCGCTGCCCGCGGAATTCAGCGATGAGAAGAATCTGAAGTGGAGCGTCGATCTGCCCGGCGCAGGTAAGTCGTGCCCGATCATCGTCGGCGACAAGGTGATCGTCACCGCCTGGACGGGCGCCGGTCCGGAGGACCTGATGCGCCATGTCCTGTGCTACGACAAGAACACGGGCAAGGAGCTGTGGAAAAAGGAAGTCGCCCCGGCCGCCCCCGATGAATCCTTTCAAGGCATGTTCAAGGAGAATGGGTACGCTTCTCACACGCCGGTGAGCGATGGCGAGCACATCTACTGCTTCTTCGGCGTCAGCGGCGTCATTGCCTACGACATGGATGGCAACGACGTATGGGGGCCGATCAGCGTTGGCACCGAGTTCAACGAACGCGATTGGGGCACCGCCTCGAGCCCCATCCTGTATAAGAACATGGTCATCGTCACCGCCGGCGCCGAGAGCCGCGCGATGGTCGCGCTCGACAAGACCGACGGCCACGAGGTGTGGCGGCAGCCAGCGAAAGCGCTGGGCAACGTCTGGAGCACGCCGGTGCTCATGGACCGCGAGGACGGGGAGCAGGACATCGTGATCGGCGTGAGCGGCGAGGTCTGGGGCATCAACCCCGACAACGGCAAGCTCCGCTGGAACGCGGTGGCCGGCCAGGGCGAGGGCGCCCGCATTAGCGTCGTCGTCGACGGCGGCCTCGCGATCATGCTGGGCGAGCGCGACAGCGGCGCCGTCGCCGTGAGCGGCGGCGGCACGGGCGACGTCACCGACACGAACATCGTGTGGAGCAAGAATCACCGCGGCAACATCGGCACGCCCGTGTGCGCCGACGGGCTCGTCTACTGGGTCGCCAACGGCGCCGCCAATTGCATCGACGCCAAGACCGGCGACGACGTCTACCAAGAACGCCTCACGCCCCCAGCGGCGCCGCCGGCTGATCCCGCGGTCACGCCCGCGGCCGCACTGCTTCCCGCGCAGGACGGCGCGGCCCAAGGCGGCGGCGAGCAAGGCGGCGGCGGCGATCCTCCGCAAGCCGATGGAGCCGGCCCGGGCGGCCCCGGCGGCGGCGGTGGTCGCGGCGGCCGTGGTGGTCGGGGCGGTCGCGGCGGACGCGGCGGCGGCATGGGCGGCCAGGATTACTCCTCCCCCATCATTGCCGACGGCAAGCTGTATTTCCCCCGCCGCGGCGGTGAGATCTACGTCATCCAGACCGGCCGCGAGTTCAAGCAACTCGCGGTCAACAAGTTCGCCACCCCCGGCGACTTCTCCGCCGCCCCCGCGGCAAGCGACGGCCTGCTCTTCATCCGCTCGGATAAGAAGCTTTACTGCGTGGCCAACGTGCAGTAAGCGGCCGCGGTAAGCAATTCGTCTCGGCCCACTTAGCCCCCGGTCAATGACCGGGGGCTAAGTGTGCGCTGGGTCGCGTTCGATTGCATTCAGGCCCAACGGGCCGACAGTCATAGCCAGGGGCGCAAGCCGATGCTTTTCAAGCTAAGTAGGCCCGCAGTGGAATTTCAGCGGGTTGTTGTTTTGGGTTAAACTCCGTGAATACACGAGGCTCGGCGGAGCCTCCCTTTCACGGAGGGGGCCATGAGCAATTGGGAATTGACGGATCAGCAATGGGAAGCG
>JANOIK010000240.1:0-4299 GCA_031407585.1 Planctomycetota bacterium
TCGCACTCGCGATCGCCTTGGTCGGCGCCTTCGCCGCCGCGCCGGTTGCCCGCGCCCAGACCAATGGCGGCGGCACGATGGGCGTCGGCGGAGCCTCGGGCGTCATCGTCGACGCCGGCGGCGTGCTCGAGCGTCAAGAAAACCTCGACCCCTCGGGCCGGCTCATCGGCGTTCGCCTCGAGCAAGCCGTCGCGAATCTTGATCCCGACGTCGCGAAGTCGAGCGGCCTACGCAAGGTATCGCTCACTCGGTTGCTGAAGCTCATTGATCAGAAGACTGCCGTTGGCGAGAAGCTCGACGACACGATCCTGCACCTCGCCGGCCTCACCCGAATTCAATATGTCTTTTACTACCCCGAGACTAAGGACATCGTGCTGGCCGGGCCGGCAGAAGGTTGGGTCGAACTTCCCGGCGGGCGCGTGATCGGCTGGGAATCGGGGCAACCTGTAATCGAACTGCAAGACCTGGCCGTCGCGCTCCGCGCGTTCGCGCCGGGCGCTCGCCGCAACCCGCTCGTTCACTGCTCAATCGACCCGACGCCGGAGGGCCTCGCGCGGATGCAGCAGTTCCTCAACGAAATCGGCGGCTCGATCGGCCCCGGCGATGAGCAGTTCATCGTCGAAGGCCTGCGCGACAGCCTTGGCCTGCAAATCATCACCGTCGGCGGAGTCTCGGCCAGCACCCACTTTGCTCAGGTGCTCGTCGAAGCCGACTATCGCATGAAGCTCATCGGCATCGGGCTCGAGGAGCCGCCGGTCGACATTCGCAGCTACGTGGCCCTGGCCAATCCGGCCGCGGTCGCTCGCAACGCGATGCAGCGGTGGTACTTCATTCCCGACTACCAACGGATCAAGGTTGCCGGCGATGGAAACGCGGCCGAGTTCGTGGGCCTGGGCGTGAAGCTGGTGGGCGAGGACGAAGTTGTGACGGCTGCGGGCGGCCGCACGGCGCAGGGCGGACAGAACCGCGCCAGCCAGCAGTTTACCCGCAGTTTCACCGAGAATTACGAGCAACTGTCGGAAGTGGCCCCCGTGTACGCTCAACTTCGCAACTGCATCGACCTGTTGGTCGCCGCGGCGTTCATTGAGAAGCACGACCTTTACGGCCGGGCCGACATCGATCTGGGCGCCTTGGGCAACGAGTCGGACTTCGCAGTCGAGACGTACAACGCCCCGCGGCAAGTCGCCACCGCTGTGAACAGCATGTGGAAGAATCGTCGCCTGATGACGCCGGTCGGCGGCGGCGTGGAGATTCGCGCGGCCCAAGCGCTCGCGGACTCCAACGTGCTGTCGGATGACGGCGCCGTTGCGAAGGCGCACGACGCGATCGACCTAAGCGATCTGCCTGCCAATCAGTGGTGGTGGGACTAGTTCTTCTCGAGTTCAGCTCTCACCGAGCGACGGTCACGACGCGCAGGTCGCCGACGTTTGTGTGCGTCGCGCCCGTCTTCAGCAGAGCGCCCGCCGCTTCGAGGAAGTGATAGGCGTCGTTGCGCCGCAGCGCGTTGTGCGCATCGAGCCGGAGCCGCGTCGCCTCCGCCGCGACATGCTCGTCGACCCACGCGCCTGCCGCATCAGTGGGGCCATCCTCACCGTCGGTGCCGCCTGAGACGAGCGCGAGACCCCGCCAGTCGCTCAGCTCGGCGAGCGCCGCCAGGCAGAGTTGTTGATTGCGCCCGCCTAAGCCGCGTTCGCTCTCCGGCGCCAACTTCACCGTCGGCTCGCCGCCGGAGATGAGGCAGTCGGGCCCGTCGACTCCTCGCATCTGCCCGGCCATACGCACCAAGCCGTGCGCGACCTCTTCGGCCGGCCCTTCGGGCGTGTTGGACGAGGTCATCGCGTGACTGTATCCAAGACGCTCCGCTTCGATCCCCGCGCCGTCGACGGCCGTCGCGTTGTTGCCGATCACGAGGTGCGTGACTTCGCACGTGATGGGGGTCGGCACAGGTTGCCGCACTTTTCGCCGCAGTAGTTCCAGAGCCGTTCGGCCGACCGGCAACGCGTCGAGTCCGAACGCGTGGAGCACGGCGGCGGCGTCCGCGGGCGCCGGCGGCGACTCGAACGTCGGCCCGGACGCGATCGTCGCGAGGTCGTCCCCCGGCACGTCCGAGAGAACCAGCGAAACGAGCCGCCCCGCCTTGCACGCCCGCGCTAGTCCCCCGCCTTTGACGACGCTCAGCTCGCGTCGCACGACGTTGAGCTGGTGGATCGTCGCTCCCCGCGCGGACAGCTCCCGCGTGATTGTCGCCTTATCCGGGAGCGAAAGACCCTCGATCGGCGCCGGCAATAACGCCGACCCGCCGCCCGAGAGCACGCAGAGACAGAGGTCGCGCGGCCCCAACTCGCCGACGATGCGCAGCATCTCGCGCACGCCCGCCGCCCCCGCTTCGGCCGGCTCGTTGACGCCGGCAGGCCGTGCCTCGTGCAGGTGAATGTACTGCGTGGATGCCAAAGCGCCCCGCGGCACGTTGACCCAACCGGCGACTTGCTTCGCACGCAGCACCTCGTCGCCGAGCGCCTGCTCGAGCGCCGCGGCCATGGCGCCCGACGCCTTGCCGCCGCCCACAACGACGATGCGGCCGATCGACGCCAGCGGCATCGCGGCGTCGCCAATCCACAGCTCGCCGTCCTCGACGCCGACATGCTCGGGCACGAGCCGCGCGGGCTGCACCGCGTCGACGCCCGCGCGCCAAATGCGCAGCGCGTCGTCACGAAGTTGAGTCGCAGAACGTTTCACTTAGGTGAACCGCAGCAGTGCGTATTTTTTCTTACCGCTGCGAAGCACGACGACCGTCTCGCTCGCCAGATCCGCGGCGGTGAGTTTGCGATCCACATCGTCCACGCGGCGATTGTTCACGTACGCCCCGCCCTGTGAAATGGTGCGCCGCGCCTCGCCCTTGCTCGCCGCCAGACCCGCCTCGCAAAGGGCGTCGAGCACGGGCAGCCCCGCGGTCAGCGCCGCCGCCGCGAGCTGCTTGCTCGGCACGTCGGCGAAGATCTGCGACAGCTCCGCGTCCGAGAGTTCGCTCACCTCGGCGCCGAAGAAGATTTCCGTCGCCCGCTTTGCGGTCGCCAGCCCTGGCTCGCCGTGAACCAGTTTCGTGAGTTCCTCGGCCAGTCGCCGCTGGCTTTCGCGCTTCGCAGGATCCGCCGCGCGGGCCGCATCGAGGGCCTCGATCTCGTCGCGGCTCAACTCCGTAAGTCGGCGCAAGCACGTTCCCGCGTCCGCGTCGTCCACATTGATCCAGTACTGGTAAAACGCGTAAGGGCTCGTCCGCTCGGCCGACAGCCAGACGGCGCCGCTCTCGGTCTTGCCCATCTTCGTGCCGTCGCTCTTGGTAAGCAGCGGCCACGTGACCCCATGGAGCTGCGCCCCGCGCATCCGCCGGGCCAGGTCGATCCCCGCGGTAATGTTCCCCCACTGATCGCTGCCGCCCGCATGTAGTTCGCACCCATGGGAGTCGTGCAGGTGCAGGAAGTCGTACGCCTGCAGCAGCATGTAGCTGAACTCGGTGTAACTCATTCCGCCGCTCGAGTCATCATCGCCCCGACCGTCTGCTGAACGACCCAACCGGCTCTTCACCGAATCCTTAGCGAGCATCACGTTCACGGGAAAGTTCTTCCCGATGTCGCGCAGGAACTCCAGATAGCTCCACGGCGCCGTCCAATCGAAGTTATTGACGAGCATCGCCGCCGACGCGCCGCCTTCAAAATCAAGGAACCGCCGCATCTGCGCCGCCATCCCCGCGATGTTAGCCGCGAGCTGCTCCTTGCTCAGCAGATTGCGTTCGGCGCTCTTGCCGCTGGGGTCGCCGATCATCCCCGTGGCGCCGCCGACGACCGCGATCGGCCGATGTCCGGCCCGCTGAAAGTGCCGCAGCACGACCAGCCCCGTGAGGCTGCCCACGTGCAGGCTATCTGCCGTTGGGTCGAACCCCACGTACACCGTGCGAGGCTTGGCCGCGAGCCAGGCCGCGATCCCCGCGTCGTCGGTCGTCTGATGGATCAATCCCCGCCAGCGAAGATCGTCGAAAAAATGGCCGCTCAATGGATGATCCTGTTCGTGCCGTGTGCGTGGAAGCCGTGCGTCCGTCAGCCAACGCTGCGGACCGCCCGGCGGCCATTGTCGCGCACGCACGCCCGAGGGATCAAGAGAAGGATTCTAAGTAGGCCCGCAGTGGAATTTCAGCGGGTTGTTGTTTTGGGTTAAACTCCGTGAATACACGAGGCTCGGCGGAGCCTCCCTTTCACGGAGGGGGCCATGAGCAATTGGGAATTGACGGATCAGCAATGGGAAGCG
>JANOIK010000296.1:0-2012 GCA_031407585.1 Planctomycetota bacterium
GGCGTGCCCCGCCGAGTCCGGATTGCGGAAGTGCACGAAGCTGTAGTTCACCGGCCGAGCGGCCATGTCGAGCACGAACCGGCACGTCATCGCCAGCGGGTTCTCGTCGATCACGCACACGTCGATCTTGCTGCGGCCGTCGTCGTCCCCCGTCTCGTCCGGCGCCCCGCCCGCGCCCTCGTACGACTGCCGGTAGAGCACGAACTTGCTCTTGCTCGCGTACAAGCCGGTGCTCAGCCCGTTGTCATGCGCCACATCGAACGTGCTCGTCACGTAGTCGTGAGCGTTGGAGTGCAGCGTCAGCTCGCCCGGCTCGCCGTTCTCCACCCACTGATGCCCGGGCAGGGCGCCGTGATCGTGCACCGGCCGGCCAGTGAGCATCGATGTGTGGTTCGGCAGCGTGATCGTGAAGTCATCGTCATTGCGAGCGTTGACCGTCCACGCCCCCTCGGTCTCGAGCCGCGCAAAATTCGGCAGCTCATGCTTCTCGATCATGCTCTGCAAATAGCTCGACCCCAGCCCGTCGACGCTAATCTGAATGACATACTTCGCCTCGGCTTCGGCCGCGTGCGCCGGCGCGGCGCCTGCAACGCAAATCAACATCGAGACAGCAGACCGATTCAACAAACGACGCACAAACACCATGACAAACTCGCGAGGAAATGACCGAGAAAAGCACCACGGGACGCACACGTACAATAAACCCCGCGCAACACATCATGGTAACGCGCCAAACCTGCCCAATCCACTGCATGGCGAAGGGAGGGAATGGCCCGCGGATGAACGCGGATTAAGCGGATCGACGCGGATCAAAGACGAGAGTTGGGGAGCGGAGGAACACTGATCAGCGCTAATCCCCACTAATCCGGATTAGCGAAAATCAGCGTTGATTAGTGTTCTCTCTTCTTTCCCCTAACATTTTTTCTCTGCTCCCCGCATTGATCCGCGTAAATCCGCGCAATCCGCGGTTCACTCCGACTCTCTTCTCTTCCCGTTTCCCTCTGCGTCTCCGCGCCTCTGCGCGAAACTCCCCCCAGCAATGTTGATCCACGGCCCATTCCCCTCGCACCCCGTTCCAAGTCCGATTTTACCGAGCCTCACCGCCAATTCGTGCACTTTCGCGAACGAGCGAATACACTCGAAACAGGCCCCGCACTCATCGCCTCGTCTCCTTGCGGCTCGCGCGCAAGTATTGGAATCCCCTGAATGAACCCCCGGCGTCGTAGAAAAACGTCCCGGCCAGCGCCATCGTCGCGTCGCCCCGCCGCGCGCACGCTCCATTGCGAGCCGCTCGAAGACCGCCGCATGCTCGCCAACCTCACGGCGGTCGACGCCTACCTCGTCGACTCCACCGGCGCCCGCGTTACCGAAGTCGTCGTCGGCCAGAAGGTGGGCGTCCGCCTCGACTGGAAAACCAAAGACCTCCCCACCAACATCGCGAACTACCAGGTCGAGTTCCGCGTCGACGTCGTCCCTCTGCGCAGCGACGACGTCACCTACGGCGCTGGCCACACGACCCAGTCCTATTGGTGGTATCGCACCGGCTGGTACGCGTCTCCCGGCGCCCACAATGTCGAGGTGCGCCTCGACGTCGACAGCGAGGTGCCCGAGAACGACGAAGCCGACAACGTCCTCACGTTCTCGTTCACGCCCGTCACGGCCGACTTTCCCCAACGCATGATCTGGCCCGTGCCGCTCGAGCCCTTCACCGAAATCTTCTGGTCGAACTACAACGACGTCGACCCCACCGCCGGCGAGTCCGACTACCTCGGCGGCAACGCCACCTACGACGGCCACAACGCCATCGATACGCGCCTGACGACCTACTCGGTCCAGGACCAAGGCGTCCCGATCTACGCCGCGCTCGACGGCGTCGTCGTCGCCATCAACGACGGCGAGTTCGATCGCCAGAACGAATGGGACGGCGCCAACGCGAACTACGTGATCCTCGATCACGGCAATGGCTGGCAAACGATCTATCTCCACATGCGGCGGGATTCCGTCCAGGTCCA
>JANOIK010001275.1:0-1904 GCA_031407585.1 Planctomycetota bacterium
GCGGTCTGCCCGCACCTGCAGTGCATCGTTCACTGGAACCAAGCCGAGACGACGTGGGACTGCCCGTGCCACGGGTCGCGGTTTCACGCGGACGGGGAAGTGGTGAACGGGCCGGCGAATCGGAATTTGGCGCCGATGGAAAAAGAGTGAGCGGCGACGAGGTCAGGCGCCCGCGACACGATCGAGGCCGGCTTCGATGTCCAACTCGAGCGTGGCGAATTGCCCGGCTTTGATCCGCTCCCACGCGATGGCGCCCATCACTGCGTTATCCGTGCAGAGCGACAGCGGCGGCACGTGCAGTTCGAACCCGCGCTCCGCCGCGAGCGCTTCGAGCCGCTCGCGGAAGGGCCGATTGGCCGCGACACCGCCGCCCACGCACAGGCGGTTGAACCCCGTGCGCTGGAGCGCGAGTATCGCCTTGCCGGTCAGGCAGTCGATAATCGCGGCTTGAAAACTAGCTGCCATGTCGGCGACGAGCTGTGGATCGAGCGCGGCGCCGTCCATTTCCGGTCGCCCCACGCCGTACAACTGGTATCGCACGGCGGTCTTGAGACCGCTGAAGCTGAAGTCGAGCCGGTCGCTGTCGTCGAGCAGCGGCCGTGGCAGGCGAAACACCTTGGGGTTGCCGCCATCCGCGGCCCGTTGCAGCGCCGGGCCGCCGGGGAATCCCAGGCCGAGCATGCTCGCGACTTTGTCGAACGCCTCGCCGGCGGCGTCGTCGATCGTGCCGCCGAGCGGCGTGAAATCCAGCGGCGAGGCACACCGGTAGAGATTCGAGTGCCCGCCGCTGACGATGAGACCGACGCACGGAAACACGTCGCGTCCCGCCGCGAGCCGGCACGCGTAGATGTGGGCCTGCAGATGGTCGATCGCCACGAGCGGCTTCTCGCACGCCAAAGCCAGCGACTTCGCGGCGATGAGTCCCACGAGCAGCGAGCCCGCGAGTCCCGGTCGATGTGCGACGGCGATGGCCTCGAGATCGGCGAGCGTGACGGCCGCCTTGGCGAGCGCCTGGTCGATCACCGGCAGGATCCGCTCGACATGCGCCCGCGATGCGATCTCCGGCACGACGCCGCCGAAGCGCTCGTGCAGCTTCTCCTGCGATGCGACGACCGACGACAGCACCTCCAGCGAATCGCTGATGACCGCGGCCGCGGTTTCGTCGCATGTCGATTCGATGGTGAGGATGAGGGGCATGGTGGGAGAATTTATGATTTAGGATTTCTGATTTCTGAATTAACGACGCTGACTTTCACCTCCAGCTCACCCGGCGCTGTCAAATCATAATTCATAAATCCTAAATCATACATTCTTGTCCCTCTCAAACCGCAGATGATGCACCCACGCCGGCGGCACGTTGGCGAGCACGCAGTCGCGGTCGAACTGCCACTTGTTTCGCACGGCGTAGAGCGCCTGCTCGACGCCCGCGAGGCGGCGCCGTTCGTCGGCGCCTACGACCAGCGCCTTCGCCTTGCGCACGCCAATGTACTCGAAGAAGCTGAGCGTGCCGCCGGGGGCCGCGAGCGCTTCGAGCCGGGCGAGGATCGATGCAACCAAGTCGGCAGGAAAGTTGTTCAGCGGCAGTCCCGACACGATCGCGTGGTACGGCTCCTCGGGCGCAAGCTGCTCGACCGGCATGTGATGGATGCACACCCGCTCGGCGACGCGCTGCCACGCCGGCTCGCTCTGTAGTCGCTCGCGCAGGGCGGCGACGAACCGGTCGTTCAGCTCCACCACGTCGAGCGAATCGCTCGGGCCCATCCGCGCGATGATCTGTTCGGTGACGACGCCCGTGCCAGGGCCGACCTCAAGCAGCCGCCGCGGCTGGCCGTTGCCGGTCGTGAACTTCGCGAGCGCCCGACAGAGGCGGCGTCCACTAGGCAGCACGGCGCCCGTGCTGTGAA
>JANOIK010000334.1:0-7344 GCA_031407585.1 Planctomycetota bacterium
GATAATTGAGGGACGAAGCTGGCAGCTTCGTGTACGAACGCGAGGGTCGTCGCGGACGCGCGGCTCTGGTAGAATCGCGAGTTCATTGCTGGTCACTCGCCGCGTCCCCTCTCGGAATCCTGCCATGGCCGTTGACTTGTATTCCCCGTGCCCCTGCGGCAGCGGCAAGAAGCTGAAGTTCTGCTGCGCGGACCTGGCGGCCGACATCGAAAAGATCGACAAGCTCGCCGGCTCCGAACAGCCGCACGCGGCCCTGCGCCATGTCGAGAAGCTGCTCGTGAAGGAGCCCGATCGGGCGTCGCTGCTCGATATCCGGGCGATGCTCGAGCTGGCCCTCCACGAGCTCGACGCCGCGGAAAAGACGCTGCAGCATTTTTTGGCGAAGCATCCGGACAGCGCTAACGCGCACGCTCAAGCGGCACTGCTCGCTGCGGCCCTCGGCGACCCGACCAAGGCTGTTGCGCGGCTGCAGGACGCGCTCGAGCGATCCGACGACGCCGTGCCGGCCCGCGTGTTCGAAGCGATCGGCGGCGTGGGGCACGCGCTGCTGCTCGAAGGGCAGTTCGTCGCCGCCCGCGCCCACCTGTTGCTCTACGCCGGCATGGCGCCGCAGGGCGACAACCGCGCGATCGAGCTTTTGCTGCGGCTCAACCTGCAGGGCGGCCTGCCGCTCTTGCTGCGAGACAACCTACTGCTGGCCGAGGCGCCGGCCGGCTTGCGCAATAAGGCGGCATTCGACGAGGCCAATCGCCTGGCCCGGCGCGGCCAGTGGCGGCGGGCCGAAGGCGAGTTCGCGAAGCTTCTCGACCCCGCAGCGCCTCCCGCCGCGGTGCTCTACAACCTGGCGGTCGTGTGCGGCTGGCAAGCCTGCTCGGCCGAGTTTGCTCAAGGGTTGCACGCGTTCGCGAAGCTCGACGTGCCGCTCGACGAAGCGGTCGAAGCCGAGGCGCTCGCGCAGTTGGTCGACCCCAATCTGGAAGACCCCACGCTCGATTCGGTGCGCATCACCTACGCGGTGCTGGACGACGACATGGCCGCGGAGCGACTGCTGGCCGACAAGCGCATCGAGCACTACGAGCTCGACCCCGAGGCGCTCGACGAGGACGAGCTCAACCGCCCTCGCAGCACGCACATCCTGCTGGATCGGGCGGTGCCCCGCAGCGGCGTGAATCTCCCGGTCGACGAGGCGCCGAACGTCGTGGCGTTCGTGTCGGTTTACGGCAAACGAACCGACCGTGAAGGCCGGCTCGAGCTTACGACCGACAGCGGCGAAGAGTCCGAACAGGCCGGCCGCTTGATCGCCGAGATTCTGGGCGACGCGATCGGGCCGGAACAATCGACCGAAGTGGTCGACAAGAAGTCGCGTTCTGACGGCGCCCTCGCCTGGCGGTGGCGGCTGCCCGACGACACGCCGCCCGCGCATCGTCGCACGTTGCTGCACCAGCGTCGTCGCCGTGCGATTCTCGATGATTGGGCCGCGGCGCCGCGGGCCGCGCTTACTGGGCTCTCGCCAATCGACGCGGCGGCCAAGCCCGAGCTGAAGATATCGCTCATGGCCAGCGTGATGATCGTCGAACAAGCCGCGATCGATCCGCAAGAGCGTGAGCTCTTCCAAGACCTGCGGACGAAGCTCGGCCTGCCGCGCATCGAAATGATCGATCCGGAAACGATCGACTGGGAGCGGATTCCACTAGTGCGTCTGGCACGGGTTGATGTGTCGCGCGCTCCCGACGATCGCCTCGTGCAACTGTTCAACCGCGCTGCGATGAGCGGCGCCGCGGTGGCAACGCTTGCCGCCGCGAGGGAGATCGTGTCGCGGGAGTCGCTGACCGACGGCGTGGACGCGGCGTATCGCCAATTGATTCGCTCGGAGCCGGATCCAGATCAAGCGCTGGCTTGGGCGGCCAAGGCGAAAGAGCGCGCCGCCCAGACAGGAAAGCCCGGCGGCGAGTGGGCGCTGCTCGAGCTCGAGGTGCAGATCGAACGCGGCGATCCGCTGGGCGTCCAGGCGGCGCTCGACGTGATCCGCACGCGGCACATCAGCGAGCCGGGCGTTGCCGACGCCACGTACCAGCTTCTGTACTCGGCGGGGCTGCTCGTGCCGCGCGGGCCTGCCGGTCCGCACGCCGGGCCGAGCCGGGCTGCGATGGCGTCGCCGGCCGCCGCCGAGTCGGGCCGCATTTGGACTCCCGGCCAAGAGGCGCCGCAAGCCGCCGGCGGGGCCAAGTCTGCCATCTGGACGCCGTAAAGCTGCCATGAGCGCCGACGAAGACCGCCGGTACATGCTGCGGGCCGTGGAACTCGCCCTTCGCGGCGAGGGGCGCGTCGAGCCGAACCCCATGGTGGGTTGCGTGCTCGTTCGCGGCGGGCAGGTCGTGGGCGAGGGTTGGCACCGCGATTTCGGCGGGCCGCACGCCGAGGTCGAGGCGTTGCGGGCCGCAAGCGAGGCGGCCCGCGGAGCGACCGCGTACGTCACGCTCGAACCCTGCTGCCACCACGGCAAGACGCCGCCGTGTACGCGCGCGATCGTCGCCGCGGGCGTGAGTCGCGTGGTCGTCGCCCAGGCCGACCCGAATCCTGCCGTGAATGGCGGCGGACTCCGAGAACTTGCCGCTGCTGGCATTGTCGTGGAAACGGGCGTGGGCGCCGACGAAGCCGCGCACGTCCTCGCTCCCTTTCGAAAACTGATTACCCACCGCCGGCCGTGGATCATCGCGAAGTGGGCCATGACGCTCGACGGCAAACTCGCGACCAGCGCCGGCGAGAGCCGATGGATCAGCGGCGAAGAATCGCGGGCCGTGGTTCATGCGATTCGAGGCCGGATGGACGCCATCGTCGTGGGCCGCGGCACCGTCGACGCGGATGACCCGCTGCTAACGGCTCGGCCCGCGGGACCGCGAGTCGCCACGCGCATTGTGCTCGATTCGCAGGCGTCGCTGTCGCCGACGCGTCAGTTGGTACGCAAACTGCGGGAGGCCCCGGTCCTGGTGGCCGCCGACGCCGCGGCGCCGGCGGCGGACTGCCAACGATTGCGGGACGTGGGCGTCGAAGTGTGGCAATCGGACGCCGGCGACCAGAACGCTCGCCTTGCCGCGCTGCTCGACGAACTCGGTCGCCGCCAGGTGACGAATATCCTCGTCGAAGGCGGCGCCCAAATCCTTGGGGCGTTGTTCGACCTCGATGCCGTCGACGAGGTCCATGTCTTCGTCGCCCCGAAAATCGCTGGGGGACCGGCGCCCTCCCCGGTCCTCGGCGCCGGTCGGGCCGCGATGGCCGACGCCTGGCGCCTCGCCGGCTGCCGCGTCGAGCCGCTGGGCGGCGACGCGTACATCCACGGCCGCATCGCGCGATAGCACGGCGCGACCCCTACTCGCCCGACAGCGTGGCGACGATGCGCCGGCGGCTCGCGTGATCGCGGTGCTCGCACAGATACACGCCCTGCCAGGCGCCCAGGCATAGGCGTCCCTCGCGAATCGGGATCGTCAGCTCACACCCCAAGAGCGACGACTTCACATGCGCAGGCATGTCGTCCGGCCCCTCGCACGTGTGCCGATAGGGAAAGTCCTCCGGGGCAATCGCATTGAAGGACGCCTCCAAGTCGCGCGGCACATCGGCGTCCGCGTTCTCATTGATCGACAGCGACGCGGACGTGTGCTGCAAGAACAAATGGAGCAGCCCCACGCGCATCGGCGTCAACTCGGCGGCGAGCGCTTTGAGCACTTCCGACGTGATGAGGTGAAACCCGCGCGATCGGGGCGTGAGTTCGATGATCGACTGTGACCAAGACATCGATTGGCAGCCTGGGTGAAATGAGTCGATTGGGGGCCGATTGACACTCGCCGCCCCGACGGAATGGGATCGTAAATCCCCGTGATTTTTCCCACTGGCTCGCCCAGCAGCTACATCTTCGCGAAATGCGGCAATTACAGCGAAAAACCCCGGAAAACTCGGGCGAAAAAACTTGACTCGCGATTTTGGCTAGTAATAATCCCTTATTCAATCGTAGACAAAGTCCGGCGACAGCTTCCGCTTAGGTTTGAGATTTACGGAAGCTGCCCACCTTGCGACCCACCTTCGAAGAGCCGGACCTGCCCATTCATTCGCGAATTTTTCGAGCACCGTCGTTGATCGACACGTCGATCGCAGACGCCCTGCTCGTGATCTGAGCCACGCATTTAAACTGTTTCTTAGGCGAGTTAAGAAAGGTCAAAAAACCATGCCCGATCCCAAACTTAAGAACGTATTCGAGGCCATTCTCAAATACGGCCATGACGAGGACTTCGCACCCCGCGTCGATGAAGACTTCCGTGCGACGCAGGCGCCCGCCGGCTCGCGCGAAAAGCTCGACGTCCTCGCGGATCGCGTGCGTATGGGCCACCCGCTGTGGCACGAAGAAGACCGCGGCGATTATAGCGGTCTGACCGGCGCCGTGCGGCCCCGGGACTGAGCGTAACGAGTCATTTCTCCCGAACCCGCACCAGGCGGCGATGCCAACCGCAGCGCCCTCTCGGTGCGGGTTCGATGAACCTACGAAAAAGGCCGCCCCATGTCGGGGCGGCCTTTTTTTGTAGTCACTGTTTTTTGTAGAAACCGTTGAGAAGAGAATCCCGTGGATCGGGGCCCCCCTGCATCAGGGCCCCCTTCATCAGGGCCATGCGGCTCAGGCCGATTGTGCCAACCGATCCGCAGCCGGGCCGCCGTCCGCCCCCAGTTCGTGGGCTTCGAGCTCGTCCCTCAGCACGAGCATATCGCGGGGCGCTTCGATTCCCAGCCGGACCTTGTCGCCCGCTACCCGGACGACTGTGATCACGATGGAATCGCCCAGGCGGATGCGTTGGGATTGCTTTCTTGACAATACGAGCATGTCTGACCTCCGTGTGGTCCCGCGGCGGGATATTATGAACTTATGTATACGTTAGCAGGGATCTCGCAGCAAACAACCCCTGGCGAGGCCGCTGGGTACAAATTTTCAGCAGGCTTTCGCGGGCGTTGCTAGCAGGCGGGCGACGTCGTGAACGGCGGGAGCTGCCAGCACCCGGGTTCGCTGCACGCGCTCGCCGCGCGAGCTATAAAACAGGATCGTGTTCCGGTCGGTTTCCCAAATGGCCGTCAATTGAAGCGCCCGAGGTCCGTGCAGGCAGAAATGGATGCCGCACGGCGCGCCCGAGCGATGCAGGATGTGTTGCGAGAGCGAGTACTGGCGAGCTTCCAGGGTTTCGAGTTGTCCAAGCGTTTCGGCGATGTAGTTGCGTATGTCCTCAAGGGTCGAGAGGCGCCGGGAACTTTCCACCATCGAGAAACAAGTCCTCCGAGATGGGAAATGGGAGCCAAGCGTCACTTCGAGAGCAGCGGGCTCCAGGGGTGTGCGTCGACGAGCGTTGTTAAGATAGGCGTTCTGGCGACAGGTTAAGTTATCGGTAAGATATGCCAGCTAGCTCCAGAGGAGGGGTCGAGATTTGTGCGCGCCGCAGCAGGCGGCGAACATGAGACAAAGAGGCGCGCAGCGTGACGCGCTGCACCGCGCGACACCGTACATTGCGCGGCCCGATTGCGCGGCGTAAGGCAAGAAGATTTCTTCTCGCGCGTAATCGTTCAGCGCGGAATTCTGTGAAGACGAGAGACGCTCAGCATTGCGACGCGTGCGTCGCGACCGAGTGCGTCAATCCTGCGGGAAGACGCCCGCGCCGAAGCCGTCGAACGGCGTGCGATTCTCACGCCGCGGCGAGGCGGATTTCGGCGGCGGCGCCGCCCCGCGAGGACGCTGCGAATCGGCCTGCGCAGGCCCTTTGGCGTGGATCGGGTGGGCTCCGCGCCGATCGTGCGGCTGGTCGATGCGCATTTCGCCGTTGTTCGTCGCCGAAGGCTGCGGCCCGCGACGGAAGTCGCCGTAATCCATGTCGAAATCATCGTACCGCGAGATGTAGTCGGGCTGTTTGGCGCGCTCGACTTCCTCTTCATATTCTCGCACAACGACATCTTGAATCATTTCTCGGCACGACGAGTTAATCGGGTGCGCAATGTCCGCATAGAGCTTCGCGCGGCCGTCCGCGTCCAGCGGCATGCGATCCTGAAGTTGGCGCCCGCCGCACTGGTTGCAGAACTGCGCGCGAAGATGGTTCTTCATGCCGCACTGCGGACAGTGAGCCGTCAGCTTCCGGCTGGGCATGGCGACGAAGGGGCCGGTCTGTCCTTCGATAATCTTGAGATCGCGAACCACAAAACAGTTGTCGAACGTGATCGAGCAAAACGCCTTGAGCCGCTCGCCGGGCTCGTCCATGAGCTTGATCCGCACCTCGGTGATTTCCATGGTAGTTCTCCTTCCAACGGAGGGCTCGGTTGCTTAACACGATGCGGCGGCGAACACTGTTTTCGCGGCAAACTCGGACTCTGCTGACGCCGCCCCCGTTCCAACTAAAGCGGCCAACTGCCGGGCGACCCGCACCGCCTGGCGGGCCGACCGTGTGACGCCGAAACAGGCGGAACCGCTCCCGGTCATCATGGGAGCGAGGCAATCGGCGCCGGCCAGCGCGCGTAGTAGTCGGGCAATGTTGGGGCAAATCGCGGCGGCCGCCTGTTCCAGTCGGTTGACCATCCGGCCGGCGGCCCGGGCGAGGGCCCCCCTTTGCAAGTTATCGACAAGATTTTCAACCGCCGCCCGCGAATCTCGTGCCGCCAGCGGCGAAAAGGGCTCGGCCGGCAGCGAACCAAACGCCGCGGCAGTAGAAACGCCGCCTGCGGGCTTGGCGATGACAAAATGCAGCCGAGGCAGGCCGCGAATCGGGGTGACGCGTTCACCCCGGCCGCGGCAGATTGCCGGCCCGCCGGCGAGGAAAAAGGGCACGTCGCTGCCGAGTTCGGCCGCGAGCCCCCCCAATCGGGCGGGTGAGTAATGGATTCCCCATGCCTCGTTGGCCAGAACCAGCGCGGCGGCGGCGTCGCTGCTCGCGCCGCCCATGCCAGCCTGAACCGGGATGCGCTTGGCGAGCGTCGCCCTGCCGGTCGGCTCGACGCCGGCCGTGCGGCCGATCAAATCGAACGCCTTCCACACCAGATTTTTCGCATCGGCGGGCGCCGCGCGCTGAATCTCCGGCGGCGTGGCCGGATGGTAGGCGAGCGAAAACTCGCGAGGCTCCGCGGCGGGCGCCGGCGACCACCGCATCTGGTCGTAGATGCGGACTGGCGTCATCAGGGTGTCCAACTCGTGGAACCCATCGTCGCGCCGGCCCAAAATTTCCAGATACAGGTTCAGCTTTGCGGGAGCAAAAACCTCCCAAACCGATCCCGTGCAGCGAGCACGCATCTCGACGCCCCACATTCCCTGAGGGCTTTTTCGCGGCCGACGCC
>JANOIK010000340.1:0-3223 GCA_031407585.1 Planctomycetota bacterium
CCATTCCTCGCCGTGCCCTGGTTAGGAGAACGCGATACTTGTTTGCAATGAAGCGAAGCTGGTGTGCTTGGCGAACCTCCTGCCATCGCGTGCCACGAAAGCGGCGACAGGTCCACGCCAAATGATCCGAGCTGCGAAGAAAATCTCCGCCCCAACATAGACCAGACCAATCCAACTCCAATCCCTGGCATTCAAACTCCGTCGCCGCCACCTCCAGCCATAACGATGATCGCGTATCCTCGCGACCGCTCAGGAACCAATCCTCATAAGAGTACGCACGCCGAAAGCCCGACGAGAGTTCAATGCCGTCAGCACGAAGCCGTAGCGCACCGGAACTCGCCAATAATCCGCATCGCTGTTCTCCATCCGCATGCTCTCGTAGCCACGCTCGTGCAGTTTCCAATTCGCGAGTGAGATATATAGGAAACTCTTCGCGCCCAACGATCAAAGTGTTAGCGACACTTCCGTTTTCTTCTAGGAGAGCGTTAACCCACTCGCCGATTTTCCTCGCTCGCGGACTTCGGGTGCTGGTATTGAGGTGAAGCTCTGATTTCTCAATGACCTGAAGATGGTCAGAATCTGCCGAGAAATCGAGGCGATGACCAGCTAGTGAAGGCCCTCCGTGGACTGCCTCAGGAGAAACAAGCACGGTCCAAGGAACAGGTCTGGTTCGGAGTGCCCGCGCCCATTCTTCAAGGCCTGCCTCCCCTTGATGAATCTCTTGACCGCCCCCCACTAGGGCAACCACGGCAGCCCATTCAGCCGACCGCTCCATGATCTCCAGGACTAAATCTGGCTCAGACTTGGCAATGCCATGTTTTTTTGCGACGGCCGCCGCATCCCATGCTCGCTGTGCTTCATCAAAGACAATGGCGTTTTCATGCGGTGGAGCGCTGGTGTCGCGAAGCCCGTAGGTTTCGATAAAGCCATGCACGTTGCTGATGAACGTAGACACTGTCCGCGACGCCTCTTCTCGCAGCACGCCCGCGCGCTGACGATCACGAACTAATGCTTCTCGAACGACATTTACCAGCGGACCATTGCCAGACAGAAAAACTGCACTTGGCCGATCGTCACCTCGCATTGAAGGATCATGGACCGCGTTCAGGCCCGCCAAAGTCTTGCCAGCCCCCGGAATGCCAGTAACAAAACAGATGACTCGCCGGCGTTCTGATTGCGCTCGCTGAATCGATTCCACCAAAACTTGAGAAGTCTTATCCAGATTTGTGGCGAACGCATGTGAGATGTTTGCCACGGAATGGCCCGCGAATAGCCGTTCGGCCGCCTCGATGATCGTTGGTGCGGGGCGATAGGAGGCGGATTCCCATTGGTGGCAGTCAATGGACGCGGCAGCGGCGTCGTGAAATCTGTGGTAGGTGCTTGCGATTGATGCCGCGAGGTTTGCTGCGGAGTCCTCGCCAATTCGGATAACAGAATGGACAAGAGAATGGAGATTGTCCTGACTGGAGTCACCAGTTTTCCCGGCTGGCGCGTGAGTGGCGACCAGCATCGGGACGATTCGCCGCCCATCACTTCCAGAATGGAAGTCGCGTAGGTCCAACGCGTAACTTAATGCCTGCCAAACATCGCCACTCTCGAAATGCCCCTGACCAATCTTAAACTCGATGACGAACACCAAGTCGTCGGCAATCAAAACTGTGTCTGGACGTTTTCCTCGCCTCGGAATCTCGAACTCAAATAACAAGCACCAATTCGCACTTACCAGTAGCGTCTCGACGAGAGTTTTCGCGGCGTGACCGACAATCCGCAATTGGTCCTGCCATGCTCTGGTCTGTTTCGTGTAAACAGTCGCAAATCCCTGAGATGACGCTGCCGCTGAAAGAACGCCCAGTTTCTCCAAGGCGCTAGATGTATCGAACTCGTCCAGACGGCAGCGAAAGGAAGCGCCCATTTTTTAGGTTTTCTCCCGCGGTCCGCGCAGGAGGTCGGCAATCTCGATGTCGAGTGCTTTGGCAAGGCTCTCCATGTTGTCGATGGAAATATTGCGTTCACCTCGCTCAACTGAGCCAACATATGTGCGATGTAGCCCCGACCGAGCGGCTAACGCCTCTTGCGTCATCTTGCGCTGCAGTCGAACTGCGCGCAAATTAGCTGCGAATTGACTCCGAGGGCTTATTCGTCTTGGCGGCATGACACCAAGATTCACTCGTGATGACAATACGTCTACACACTTTGAGTAGCATTGCCCGCCGGGATTTTCCCTGCAATGAAATGTCATCGCGGCTATCCCTCCCTACGATCTGCGGGGACTTCGACATTTTCAGGCCAAAAGAATCCCCAAGATTCCGAACCCGCACCCCTTGTTTTGGGCGGCGCGGCGCGCCTAAGATAACAAGTGACTCTAAACGCCCGTTCACGTACAAGAAGCAGGCCTCAGGCCGTAGTCCTCAGACCTCAGCCCATCCCCTCCGACCTACAGCCTACGGTCTACAGCCTACAGCCTGATTCGCCCCTCCAACCTAGCGCCTAGAGCCTAACCCCTAGCGCCTACCCGTCCGCTCTTTGACAACCCAACTCCAACCTCCAACGCGCCCATCCCGACACGCGGCGCGCACACCGTCTGTGCGCGCCGGCGCCAAAATTCACCCGATTTTGTCACCCGGGGTGTTGTCGGAGCCTCGGCATTTACGGCTTGCGAGCCATGTTCACCGTTGCAAAATTGGCGAATTTTGCAACGGGTGATCGAGATTTCACGATGGCGTGCAAAATTCTCGCCCACGAATTCCCGAGGCTCCGACAAACTCGACGCGAAATCACGATTTCCAAAATCAAGAAATCCCCGAGGTTCACAAGGTTGTGACACCACGACGTTCCGCAATCGCGCCAAAATTACCGTGACCGTCCGGATTCCGAGTTTCGGAGAAACTCGGCCCCGTGGGCGATTCTCTCCGATAATCGCTTTATTGTAATCGATAAAGAAACGTGGGCGGACTCCGCCCACGACTACTCCCGCGGCGCCCGGACCCAACGCGGTTGGGTTTCCGAATCGTTCCAGCGTTCGACGCGGGCGAGCTCGGCGCCGGCCAGGGCGTTGAGCTGGGCGGCGATTTCGCGGGCGTACGCCAGGTCGTTCGTGAGCCACACGATTTGCGGCGGATGCGGCGAGCGGTGCGTCACCACGCGGACGCGGTGTTTGGGCGCCAGCCGGGTCGGGGCGTTCGACTCGACGTCTCGGCCGAAGTGGGTGCGGGACGACGAGGAC
>JANOIK010000507.1:0-7503 GCA_031407585.1 Planctomycetota bacterium
AATCTCTACAACACTTCATTGGGAGAGACGAGACGTGGCCAAGTCAGTTCTGGAAGCGATCAAACTCGGCATCTGGGATTACGAACCCGAGACGACTGAAGAACGGCGTTACCCGGCGACGCGCGCCATGCCGGGCACGGATGAAAAGCTCGAGGTGCTGGCCGCCCGCATCCGCGCCGGCCTGCCGCTGTGGCACGACCACGATCGCAAGGATTAAGACGAGGACGCCTAGGGCCGCTGCGCCAGAGATTTCACCACGACGGCACGACGATCGGAGAATTGCGTCGGGGGCGTCTTTACTACGACTTGCTCATCAAATCCATCGCGGCAATCGTTATACACTTAAACAACCCAAACGGCCGTCGTGCTCGTCGTGTCGTCGTGGTTCAACTCACTTCCCTTCCCATCGGAGCCAAGGGTGCCCAAATTTCATTTTGAAATCCCGCACACGCTAACCGCCGACGATGCCAAGAACCGTATGGAGCGGTTCGTCGAATCGCTGCAGGCCAAGTTTCAGGACAAGGTGAGCGATCTCGACCAGGGCTGGACCGGAAACACCCTGGCGTTCGGCTTCAAAACGTTCGGCATCAAGATCTCCGGCAACATCGCGGCGCTCGACAACAAGCTCGACGTCAACGGCGAGATTCCCTTCTCGGCCATGATGTTCAAGGGCAAGATCGAGTCCGAAGTGAAGGAGCAGTTGGCGCGCCTCATGCGTGCCTGAAGCATCGCACGCCGCGCACCACTCGCTTGCGGTTTAGCCGCCCTACTGCGCCGCGCGAATCGTCACCGTCGGCCCCTCCCGGGTAAACGCCAACCCCACGGGCTTCAGCACCGCCTCGAGTAGGCCGTCGAGGTCGACGTCGTGAACGTCGCACGACACCAGGGACTCGGTCATCGGCGGCGATGCGGCCGCGAGCGCTGGATCCCACGCGATCACGAGCTGCAACTGCCCCGCGAGCTGCGCCAGAACGGGCCCCACCGGTTTGTTCTCGATGCGCAGCGTGAAGCGCTGCGCCGCCGGCGTAGCGTCGCCGGATGGGGGGCCAACAGGCTCCGCAGGCGCAGGCCCGTCGGTCAGAGCCAGTTTCAAGCCTTCGTGGTCCTCCCATCGACCCGCCACAATCAGCCGCCGCCCCTGCCGCCGGACCCGCACCGTTTTGTCTTGGGCGAGAAGCTCATCGGTCGCCGCGGTCGCACGCTCGCTGAACGCGTAGATGCGCGACAACTGCACGGGCCGGGCGATGGGCGCCACGCGAAGCGGCTTCCCGCCCGATTGCGGCGTCATCGTCAGGTCGAACCCCGCGAGCAGGAGCACGACGCGATCGACCGGCGCTACCGCGGCGAACGACCGCGCCGGCCACAGGTCGTGCCCCACGGCGTCAACGCCTTGCACCTCGGCGCCGACGCCCGCGAGCGTTTCGGCAAGAAGTGCGCGAGGCTCGCTCAGCCGCGGAAACTCCCACGGTTTCGGCGTGAGCCAAACGCGGCGTTCGTCCACGCTCTCCTTCGCGATGGCTTGTCGCGCGAGTTCGGACAGCGTCGCCAGTTCCCGCGCCGTCTGGCGCGGGCCGAAATAAACAATTCCGCCGAGCGCCGTCCATCCCCAATCGTGCGTCTCGTCGGCGGCGACGCGGTCCAGCACTTCGCCGGCGGTCGCGTTACTCACCGCCAGATTGATCGGCGAGTTAGGATCGATGCGGCGGTCGATCCACAGCGGCAAGCGCTGCACAGACGCCAGGCGTTCCAACGCCGCGCCCACGCCCTGCCCGTCCCAGGAGAGTGTTGTGCGTGACTCGAGTTGGTGCGCGAGTGCCGGTTCGGCGAGCATCGGCGGGGCGGCAGTGCAATGCGACAGGGTTACGGGTCGCGAAGATGCAAGCAAAACGCACGCCGCGAGCTGGGGCCAGGCGCGAGTCATTCTCGATCGCGGTCGTCGGGCGCTGGGGGGCGGGGATTCGTTTCTTGCCGGTGTCAAATGAAATCCCCACGCACGTTTGCGTTTTTGCGGCGCATCATCCACGCATCAGCGCCGACTTTCTTACATTTTCGTTGTACCGGGCGAACTTGCAATTACACTCAATCTTTGCCGACGAATTTAAGGCGTTTAGTCCGAATCATGAGCAACGAGTTCCAACAGATTCCGCTGCTAGTCGAGTTCTACGAGCAATACCTCGTGGATCACGATATCGCCATGTTTCTGCGGCTCGCGGCCGAGCACTACATGATCGGCACGCTCGAGCGGCTGGCCGAGCACGGCGACCGGGCCGCCCGTCGCGGCGCCATCCTGGCCCTCGGACGGCTGGCCGACTACCGCTCGAACAGCGTCCTGGGCCGCTCGCTGACCGACCTCGACCGCGGCGTGCGAACTCTGGCCGAAAGCGCCATCCTTCGCGTGTGGCGCCGCATCGGGGCGCCCGACCACGAACGGCGCCTCGCCGCGGTAGACGAGCAGATCGACGACGGCGACTTCGACCGCGCCTCACGCCTCGCGGGCAAGCTCATCCAGGAAGCTCCCTGGATCGCGCACAGTTGGTACCAGCGCGGCAAGGCCTTCTTCAACCTCGGCCAGTACGAGGCGGCCGTGCGAGACTGCCACCAGGCGCTCGAGATCAACGCCTACCACTTCCAGGCTGCCGCCGTCATGGGCCAGGCCTACGAGCTGCAGCACGACCTCGTCGCCGCCCTGGAAGCCTTCCGCCGCGCTCTGCGGCTGAACCCCAACATGGAAGAGATCCGCTCGCGGGTCATCCAGCTCCAGCGCACGATCAAAGATCAGTAAGCGCTTTGTGTGCCATGCCCTCGTCTTCGTGGGCATGTCCGGCGAGCTTCACATGCCCACGCGGACGAGGGCATGCCACCCAGAAGCGAGTTCCGCGCCGCCCTCGTTACCGCCGGATCACCCCATCCGACGTCCCATCAACGCGCGCCATCGCCTGCCGCACGCCGGCCGCGTACGTCTGCGGGCTCGCCTTGAAGCGTTCCCACGTCTCAGTGCACGAGAATAGGTAAAACGCATCGCCGTAGCGGAAGCCGTACTTCCGCTGACCGGGCACGGTCTGACTCTTCTCGAGCAGCAGCACTGGGTCGTAACCGGCGAACACCGGGCTGAAGGCGTCCGGATTCGCCATGAACTGTTGCCGCTGCTCCTCGCCCGCGAACAGGTACGTGCGGCCGCGGTGGATGGCGCCGAACGACCGGTTGCCGAGTTCCCACTTGTTGAGCAGCTTGAGCGTGACGGGGCAGTACCCTTCGAAGCCCACTTCGGGCGAACCCGCCGGCAGGGGCGGTTGCGTCGGCTGAACCCGGGCGGCAGCGACAATTTGAGTGTTCGGTTGGGCGGCGGGCGTCGTCGGATTCGCGATTGTCGCACCAATTGCCGGCGCGGCGGCCGTGGTCGCCGCAATGCCCGCGTAGGCGGAATTCACGGCCGGCGGCGTCACGGCAGACGTAGCAGGCGACGTGGCGCCCGGCGTGCCCGCGACGGCGGTCGTGCTCGGCGGCGTCACGGCGGCGACGCCCGCGGCAGCCGTCGTCACCGGCGGCGCCGCGAACATGGGATTGCGGTAGCTCTGCGGCATCGCATTGCTCGGCATCGTGGGACCGGTGCTCGCAGCCACGGCGGTCGTCGCCCCAGCAGGCGCCCCGGCAACCGGCGGAGCCGCGAGATAGGGATTCATTTGCTGCTGCGGAATCTGCTGCTGCTGAGCAATCGCCGGCGTCGCGGCGGCGCCCATAGCGCCGCCAGTCACACCCGGCGCCGTCACCGCATTGCGCGGTTGGATCGCCGCGTAGGCCGAGTTCACCGCGGCGCCCTGCCCTTGCAGACCCGTCGGCCGCGACTGGCGCACGTGCTGCGCCAGGTTCTGAAGCTGGCTCACGTAGCCGTCCGGATTGTCGGGAATCGCAAGCGTGGCGAGCGGCTCGCCCTGCGACGAGAGCACCACTTCGGTTGGCACGCGCTCGATGCGGAACTGGTTCCGCAGCGCCGGCGACGTATCCGCGTCGATCTTCACCGGCACGTAGTCGCGTTCGACGGCGGCGCCCACTTGCGGTTGGTTCAGCACCGTCTGGTCGAGCACTTTGCACGGCGCACAACTGCGCGTGTAAAAGTGCAGCAACACCAGGCGCCCGCTCTGCGCGGCTTCGATCTTCGCCGCGTCGAGATTACTTCGCCACGCGATGCCGATCGTTTCGGCCTGCACAATCCCCGGCAAGCACAACGCGGCCGCAACAGCGAACCAACTGCGAACCTGGCATCGGCGAGTCATGGCAGTTCCACGGACTTTGAGAAGGGCTTATGGAGAAGCACGCCGCGATTTCGGAGCGGCGCGACCGCGCAGGGGCCGCGGTGCGAGGGTGAAGTCCCTCGCTCGGATGTATCGGTTGCGCCTGTGCACTCGCTTTGGCGAAAACGCGTCGGAGAGCGAAAGTTTGTCGACTTTGCGGATTGCAGCGGCGCCGAGGCATTTCCGAATTCGTCGCCAGCACGGGCGTCGAATAGGCCTTAAGAGGACCCGGAATAAAGACTTGCGATCCCCAGCCGGGTGGATGCGCGGCGCGAGATCGCGGCGCTGCTAGCCCGGGACAGCCGTTCGCTGCCAGCGGTCGCACAGCGGAGCGTTTTCGGTCGCTCCGACCCCGGTGTTTTCTCGTCCCCAAGCCCGGAAGACCGCAAAATCCAGCTTGACAAGCACCCTCGCAGGACTAAGATTTACGAGTAGTTCAAAACCCTGCCGGCAAATCGGCAGGCTCTTGAAGCCAACCGTCCATTACGGACGGCGGCTTCCCCGAAAGGCGCCGGTCGTGGCGTCTCGGCAGTAAGACGATGTGTCGAAGCGCGGATGCAAACTCCGCACTAGCTCACCCGTCCGCCGAAGCTTCCGACCGCGTCTGGGGTTTACGGGATTGAATTTCTGCTCGCTCGGACAGCCGTCGAATTGATTGCGTGACGGCGACATTGGTCCGGGCAGAACGGAACTACCTCGAGCGGCTCACCAGCGCGAGCTCACTCTGTACTTCGCCAACCCCCTGCCCGAACGTCACAGGCATGGAGTTGTCCTCGGCAGAGGGTCCGAAACGCATCCTGCGCCGCCCATAGACGGTCTAATTGGACAGACGAGCCAATTAGGTAGTCAGGCCAACCAGTCAGAGTTGGCGCCGAATCATTACGCCTGCCGCAAGGCCCCTGAAAGACGTCGCCTTGCTGGCTTGCGGCGCGGGAAAGTTGCGTCGCAAAAACGCTTCTCCCGGCATTTGTTTTGTAGTGGGTCGCTCACTTCGTTTCCGTTGCACAGGGTAGTCGCGATAAGAGCGACGCCGGTGCGCATACCCCTGGCGCGCAGCCTAAGGGGAGCGGAGCTTAACGGGCGACGGTCGGATTCATTCGCGTGTCAGCTTCGCAGTCGGCGCTCGCACGGCCCGGCCAAAAATGCGTGCGGCACGCTCGAGCTCAGGGAAGGCCTAAGAGGACCGCGTTGGCCCCTCGGCGCATTTGTACCGCGCCGTCGAACTCAGCGACCAGCATGGAATCGGCAGTGTTGCCGAAACCGAAGGCGTTGCCGAAACCGAAGTGTTGCCGCGACCGAAGCGTTGTCGCAACAGGTAGGAACACGATCGAGTGCGCGCGGACCTCGCGCGAACTCCAGGATTTTTTTCGGCCCCCTGGGCCGGCACGATTTGAGGATTCTCTCTCTGATGTCTAAGAAGAAACAACGCACCGGCGGGCGATACCGCGGGCGTAGCGGCGGCGGTCCCGGGGGACCCGGCGGCGGCAATGGCAATGGACGCCCCGGCGGCGGAAACCGCATGGGTGGCGGCGGCCAAGGCCAAGGCGGCCAAAATCGCGGCGGCGGCGGCCAGTATCGCCGACGCCCCTACGGCCAGCAGGACCAAGGCCGACGCGAGTACGAAGCGCCCGACAGCGAGTACTTGCCCCTCACGCCCGGCTCGGGCGTGCTCGAGATGCATCCCAACGGCTACGGGTTCCTCCGCGATCCCTCGACCAACTTCGACCGCGAGCGCACCGATCCATTCGTCCCCGGCACGATGATCGAGAAGTTCGGCCTCCGCGAAGGCGTGCTCATCGCCGGCATGGTGCAACACCATCGCAAGCAGCAGGGCCCGCGACTGCGCGAGATCCTCGACGTCGACGGCATCGCGCCAGAGGACTATCTCAACGTCAAGTCGTTCGACCAGCTCACGCCGATCAACCCGCAGGAATGGCTGCGACTGGAAACCGGCGCCACGCCGCTCACCACGCGCGTGATGGACCTGCTCACGCCGCTGGGCAAGGGCCAACGCGCCCTGATCGTCGCCCCGCCGCGCACCGGCAAAACCGTGCTCATGCAGCAGACCACGCAGGCCATCTCGGCGAATTATCCCGAGGTGACCGCCGTCGTCCTGCTCATCGACGAGCGGCCCGAGGAAGTCACGGACATGCGCCGAAACGTCAACGGCGAAGTCTTCGCATCGAGCCTGGATAAGGACGTCGAAAGCCTCGTGCGGCTCGCGCAGCTCGTGATCGCCCGCTGCCAGCGACTGTCTGAAATGGGCAAGGATGTGTTCCTGGTGCTCGACTCGATCACCCGCCTGGCCCGCGCCTTCAACAAGTGGGTCGGCAACACCGGCCGCACCATGAGCGGCGGCGTCGACATCAAGGCGATGGACATCCCCAAGAAGCTCTTCGCCACGGCCCGCGCCTTCGAGGAAGGCGGCTCGCTGACCATCGTCGGCACCGCGCTGATCGACACCGGCAGCCGCATGGACGACCTGATCTTCCAGGAGTTCAAAGGCACCGGCAACATGGAGCTCGTGCTCGACCGCAAGCTGTCCGACCGCCGCGTCTGGCCGTCAATCGACATCGAGCAGTCCGGCACGCGCCGCGAAGAAAAGCTGCTGCCGGCCGAGATGCTGCACGCCGTCACGATGCTGCGTCGCACGCTTTCGAGCATGCACCACGTCGACGCGATGGAACAGCTCACGAGCAAACTGGCGAAGTTCAAAAGCAACGCCGAATTCGTGATGCTCATCCAAGGCGCCCACGCGCTGGACTGAGCGAGAGGCGCTAGGCACTAGGGGCTAGACTCTAGGTAAGAAGACGGGACGGAAGCCGCCCTGCTTGGTCGTATCGCGGCAGCCAAGCGCATCCCTTCCGAACCTAGCGCCTAGGGCCTAGAGTCTAGAGCCTAAGAAGGCTTCGCCTTCTGGAGGGTAAGCGAATGGTTAGCGGCCTGATTGGAATTCAGGTGCCGGGAAACCGGTTGTGGGTTCGAATCCCATGCCCTCCGCTATGAAATCAGGATGGCTCGCAAACACTGGGGAAACCTGCGTTTGCGTGCTCCCAGGCTCGCCGGCCAAAATATTTGTCCCTGTTTTGGCCCTATTGGCGACTTCTTGAATACGAACGTCGTACGAGTGAAGGCCCCCGATGCCGCCGGTCCGGGCGATACTCAACTCCGACTTGATGAAGCGCCGATTGCGGGCGGCCGTGCGGCGCGCCTC
>JANOIK010000550.1:0-2018 GCA_031407585.1 Planctomycetota bacterium
CAATCGCCGCCGCCGGCGGCCGCGTGATCGTTCAAGACGAGGCCACCAGCGTTGTCTGGGGCATGCCCGGAGCCGTCGCCGAAGCTCGACTGGCCGACGACGTGCTCCCGCTCGCACGGATCCCCGCAGAATTGACGCGATTGGCCAGTCAGGGCCGCAGCCAGTTTGCCGTTCCCCTTTCAACCCCGTCGTCCGCATGAGCACCGCCGCCCCGCCGCTCGACGCGCCGAAATTCGAGTACGTGCGTAAGCTCGTACACGACCATTCGGCCATTGCGCTGGAGCCAACCAAGGACTACCTGGTGCAGTCGCGACTGCTGCCCCTGGCGCACCAGAAGGGGCTGACCTCGCTCCGCGAACTGGTCGCGCAGCTTCGTCGCCAGCCGTTCGGGGAGCTGCACTCGCAGGTCGTCGAGGCGATGACTACGAACGAGACCAGCTTCTTTCGCGACATTCATCCCTTCGATGCCCTGCGAAAGGACGTCCTGCCGTCGCTGGCGTCCGCGCGCGCGGACGCCAAGACGCTGAACATCTGGTCTGCTGCCTGCTCCACCGGCCAGGAGCCCTATACGATCGCGATCCTGCTGTCCGAGCATTTTCCTCAATTCAAGGATTGGAACATCCAAATCATTGGGAGCGACCTCTCCCAACAGGTTTTGGATCGCGCGACGACCGGTGAATACAAGGTCCTGGAAGTCAATCGCGGCTTGCCGGCGCCGCTGCTGCTCAAGTATTTCGACAAGCAAGGCCTGCACTGGCGCGTCAAGCCCGAAGTCCGCCGCCGCGTTCGCTTCCTGCGCATCAACTTGATTGAGCCATGGCCGGCGCTGCCGAAGCTGGACGTCGTCTTCCTGCGAAACGTGCTCATTTATTTCACGCCGGAGACCAAGCGAAAAATCCTCGCCGACGTACGGCGTCGAATGGCGCCCGACGGCGCCCTGTTCCTCGGCGGCGCTGAAACAACACTGGGACTTGACGACGCCTGGGAGCGCGTCAGCCACGGGAAGAGCTCAAGTTACCGCCCGCTGGGCGACCATCGCTGAGTTCGCTCGCGGAAACGGGAGACTACGCTATGCATACCGCCCTCATTGACCGCGAGCAACTTGTTGAACTCGTGGAAACCATCTGGAGCTCGATGCTCGGATTGCCCGTGGTCCCGGGCAACGGGGATGGCGACATCCGCGACGCGAACGATTTGTGCGCTTGCGTGCATATTTCCGGCGCATTCAACGGCAGCGTGTGGTTGCTGACGAGCGAGGCCTTTGCCCGGGTGGCGGCGGCGCAAATGCTCCAACGGCCGGGACCGTCGATCGAGACCCGCGACGCACACGATGCGGCGGCGGAATTGTGCAACATTATCGGCGGCAACATCAAGGGCTTGCTGCCGCGACCGTCGTCCCTGTCGCTGCCGGTCTTTATGCCGGCGTCGACGCTGGCCGTCTCGCGGGCTCAGTCCGTTTCTCTCGCCCAGTGGCGATTTAAGTGCGCGGGAGAGACCGTAGAGGTGCAGCTAGTCGAACAACTCAGCGACGAGATTCCCGCAACGCCCAGTGACCATCACTCTTCATGCGGCGCGGGCTGTGCGCCGCCCAACAATCATTGATCTAGAAAAGGAGCGTCCCTGCCATGCGAGTTCTCATAGCCGACGATTCCGGAACGATGCGGACGATTATCCGCCTCGCGCTCAAGTCGCTCGACATCCACCATCCCGTCGAGGCGGCCGACGGCGCACAGGCGGTTGAACTGTTCAAAGAAGGCGGCGCCGACCTCGTACTGAGCGATTGGCACATGCCAGGCATGACGGGACTACAAGTCGTTCGAGCGATTCGCGCGCTCGATAAGAAGGTGCCGATCATTCTGGTGACGACCGAGGCCGAGAGAAGCCATGTCATGGAGGCGGTCCAGTCTGGCGTGTCGGACTATCTCATCAAGCCGTTTACGACTAGCGACCTGGAGAAGAAGCTGGCGCGATTCATCGCCCCAGTGAATCGCTAGGATGGTCGCTGCGCCGATGAAGCT
>JANOIK010001292.1:0-1733 GCA_031407585.1 Planctomycetota bacterium
GCATCGTGCGCGACTGCGCCGGCGTTGCGGCCGAATCGCTGGTGCAACGCTACACGCACGCCAACTGGAATCTCTCGCTGGAGCAATGGACGGACGCCGCCGCGAACAATGCCCTCGACCGCGAGTGCCTGCTGCTGAAGCTTGCCGACCTGTGCGACGAGTGTGCCGACGGGGGCCCGCGGTTTGCCCCAGCGAAGCACCTCGAATTCGGCTTGCCGTTCAATCGCGACGCCCAGCTCGCCGTTCTCGAGCTGCTGGAGCGACTCGCGGGCGTTGAGGCGCGCACTCACCTTGCTGGCGTGTTGGAGGGACTCGACGTCGCCCAGCCGCCTGGGACGGTTGTTACCGCCGATCGGTCGTACCACACGGTCCAGCGCGGCGAGCTCAGCCCGCCGCGAGCGCGCATCCGCTTGCGGCTGCGACGGTTCACGCAGGGATTCGGCAGAAAGGGGGCGGCATGATACGCCTCCACGTGCCCTCGGACGTCGAACCGTCGCGAAGCGCCGACGAAGGCGTCGGCGTTGTCATCCCCGTGTTCAACCGGCGGACCACGCTGCTCGACACGCTGCCGTTTGTGGTTGACCAAACGACGCCGCCTGCGAAGCTCGTGATCGTGGACGACGGCTCGACCGACGGCACGCCGGCCGCGGCGGAAGCGTGGCTCGCGCGGTGCCGTCCCAAGTTTCCCTGGCGGGTCGTCCGCGCGCCGCACAGTTCTGCCGCTGCGGCGCGCAACATTGGCCTCGCCGAGGTCCAGTCGCTGCCGCTGATCGCGTTTTTGGATTCCGACGACCATTGGCCGGCCTATTTCTTGGCACGGGCCACTGTGGCCCTTGCCGAACAACCCCAAGCCAACGTGGCCGTAGCCGATCGCAGCTTCATCGACGCCTTCGGCGATCCGGTGGACCATGACGATTGTCGCCAGCTCGTGAAGAACCCCGTGGTATGGCTGTTCCAACGTGGAGCCGGCGTCGCGTCTTGCGCGGTCGCTCGCACCGACGCCGTGGTGGCCGCGGGCGGGTGGAGCGTCGACTACGGCTCCGCCGAAGACTCGGTGCTCTTCTGCGATCTGGCCCAACGCGCCCCTTGGGTTCACTTGCCGGGCGCGCCGGTCCAATTTCATCTGGGGTCCGCCCGCGCCCGGAGCGAAGAGCACAATCTCAGCCAGCGCAATCCGGCCTCGCACTTAAACTGGGCGCGCATCTACGAAGACATCTTCAAGCGATTCTGCCAGGCGAACCCCACGGCCGCGCGCGGCGAGCTGCACAAGGCGCTCGCGATGCGGTGGTACTGGGCCGGGAAGCAGTTGTTCAAGCTCGGCCGCGCCGACGAAGCGCGCGACTGCTTCCGCCGGGCGATCTCATGGCAGCCGACGATGTTCCGGGCGTGGCGCCGGTTGGCGTCGACCGGGGCGGCGCAGTGGGGAAAGCCAGTCTCGCACGCCGACGAGGCCGAACAGCGCCGCCGTTCTGCAGGATAGGCGAACGTGAATGCTCGGTTTCCGGCCGCATCCGCAGAACATTTTTATGTTCCGGTCGATGCGGCTAGAGTGGGGGCATGAGACTGATTTCATCAGCGCTGCTCATCGCCTTCGGCTGGGCGGCACTTGATTCCGGCGCGATGATCACCGCCCAAAGCCCCTCGATTCTCTGGCCGTGGTTGCTCGCGCCCGCGGGCTGGGTGATGATTGTCAGCGGTGTTTATCTCTGGGCGACGTCCGGGCGTTCCAAAAA
>JANOIK010000167.1:0-4283 GCA_031407585.1 Planctomycetota bacterium
TCCGCGGCCGAAGCGGACATTTCAAAACCGTCGGAGCCCCAAAACCGTCCGAACTCGCTCTGCTCTAGGAACAACCTGGGGGCATTGGTAGAACAAAACGCCCTTTGCGGTTCTGTGCCATCGCGAGACGCCTGCTATGTCAATTACCAACTTCCTGCACGTCGCGAACATCCTCTACCTCGCGTCCTACTCCGTTCGCAACGTCCTGTGGCTCCGCGTCCTGACGGTCGTCGCCATCACCTGCATGATGCCGTTCTACTACCTCCGGCCCGCGCCCATGTACGACGCCATGGGCTGGAATGTCGTGTTCCTCCTAATCAACCTGGTGCAGATCGCGCTGCTCATTCTCGAACGACGCCCCGTGTTTCTCGGCGAGGAGGAGATGCACCTCTACCGCACGCTCTTCCGCTCGCTCAAGCCGCGGGAGTTCACCACGCTGCTCGCCATCGCCAATTGGAAGAAGGCCAAAGCCGGCGATCGGCTGCTCGAGCAGGACAAGCCCGTCGACGCCCTGCTGCTGATCTCCAGCGGCCGGGGGACCGTGGAACTCGATGGCCGTTACGTGGCCGATGTCGGGGCGTGTCAGTTCGTGGGCGAGATGGGATTCCTCACCGAACAGCCGGCGAGCGCGCGGGTGACCGTCGCCACGCCGATCGACTATCTCTCGTGGCCCGCGGAGAAGCTTCGCGACCTGCTGCAGGCCTCGCCCGTGCTGCACGTGAAGCTGCAAGGCATCCTGGGCTGCGACCTCGTCGCCAAGCTCCGTCGCGAGGCGATGTCCGCGGCGCATCCCTCGATGCTCTTCACCGCGCTCAAGGAAGCCGGCGCCGAGTAGCGACTTGCTCACCGAGCCAGCCGCACGCCCGAAAACTGCCAACGCGCGTCGGCGGGAAAGAAATTGCGATACGTAGCTCGGATATGGCTGGCCGGCGTCGCGCACGACCCGCCGCGCAGCACATACTGGTTGCACATGAATTTGCCGTTATACTCGCCGAGCGCCCCGCTCGGCGGCGCGTAGCCCGGGTACGCCGTGTAGGGGCTCGCTGTCCACTCCCACACGTCGCCGAACATCTGCGTCGGCTTTCCGCTAGCGGCGCTGGGATGAATCGCTCGCCCCGCGGAGAGCAACGTATCCACGAAGTTGCCGTCGAGCGGCGCGTCCTGCGCCGCGACCTCCCACTCGGCCTCCGTGGGCAAACGCGCCCCCGCCCAGCGGGCGTACGCGTCCGCCTCGAAGTAGCTCACATGCGAAACGGGCGCCGCGAGGTCGAGCGCCCGCAACCCGGCCAGCGTGAACTCCAGCCACGCGCCGTCCCGCTCGAACCAGTAGATCGGCCGCGCGAGGCCGTGCTCCTGCACGCCGCTCCAACCCTCGGACAGCCACAGCTCCGGCCGCGAGTAGCCGCCGTCCCGGAGGAACGCCAGAAACTCGCCGCTGGTCACCGGTCGGTTGGCGAGTTGAAACGGCTCGAGAAACACGCGGTGCCGCGGGGATTCATTGTCGTACGCGAACCCGCCCCCCGCGTGACCGATCTCGCACACGCCGCCGTCGAACTCGAGCCACCCGAGCGCGGAAGCCTCCTTCGCAGCCGGCGCAGTTGCTTGCCGATAAGCGGGCATCAGCGGGTTCAGCGAGAACAGGTGCTTAATGTCGGTAAGAATCAACTCCTGATGCTGCTGCTCGTGATGCAGCCCCCACTCGACGATGTTGGCCAGCGCTGCGTCTCCGTCGATGCGACCGCTCTCGAGCCACGCTCCCACCGTCTCGTCGACGCGCCGCCGATACGCCTGTACGTCCGCCAGCGACGGCCGCGACAGCAGCCCGCGCCGCGCGCGGGGAAACTGCTCGCCCACGGAGTTGTAGTACGAGTTGAACAGCACCTCGTAGTGCTCGTCGAACGCGCGGTACGCGGCGTCGCTCTTGAGCAGGAACGTCTCGAAGAACCAAGTCGTGTGCGCGAGGTGCCACCGCGTGGGGCTGCACGAGGGCGTCGACTGCAGGCAGCAGTCCTCGGCGGTGAGCGTCTCGCAGAGCGTCGTCGTGAACGAGCGCACTGCCGTGAAGCGCTCGTGGAGCGATAGAGCTGCGGCAACTTTCGTGGTGGTGCTCATCCTTCGCTCCGCTGGGAACCAAGCCGCAGTCCAGCCGGCACGAGCCACCGCTCGGCCAGCTCGAACCCAAGTTGCAACACAATCGCCATGCACGCCGCGGGCACGGCGCCTTGCAGAATCAACGCCGTATTGGCGACGCGAATGCCATCGAGAATCGGCTGGCCGTATCCGCGCGCGCCGACGAGCGCGCCGAGCGTCGCGAAGCCGACGTTGAGCACGGCTGCCGTTTTCACCCCGGCGAGGATCGATGGCGTCGCCAGCGGGAGCTCGACATGAAGCAACCGAAACCACGATGGCAATCCCAGCGCCACCGCCGACTCGCCGTGCTCTGGCGCGATCGCCGCGAGGCCAGCGGATGTGTTCTGCACGATCGGCAGCAGGCTGTACAGAAACAGCGCGACGATCGCCGTGGCCGACCCGGCGCCGAGCGTCTTAAAATCGAAATAAGCGAGCGGAGCAATGAGCAAGACCAAGAGCGCGAGCGCGGGAATGGTCTGCACGATTCCGACTGCGCCGAGCACGACCCGCCCCAGCCGCGGCCGCTTCGCCGCAAACACGCCCAAGGGAACGGCGACGAAAATTGCGGGAATCAGCGAGCGGCGCACCAGATCCAGGTGCTCCCACGTGCGTTGCCAAACCTGGCTCGCCACAGACTGGTCCGCATCGGCCGCGTCGATCGAGAGCTCCTCCCGCAAAAACTTCGCCGCCGCCTGGGGCTCGCCAGCTTCGTGCGATTCGACCAAGCCGTTGAGCGCGACCATCCGCTCCCGGTCGATCTTCCCGCCGAGGCTCGCGATGCGCTTCGCCGCCTCGGGATAGCGCTTCGAGAGATCGGCCCGCGACAGAACCACCGCGTCGTACGGCGGGAAGTAGGATCGATCGTCCTCGAGCAGCACGATGTCGTACTGACCAACGCGGCCCTCGGTCGAATAGATGTCGGTCACATCGATCTCACCCGCGAGCAACTGCTGGAACGCGACGTCGTGGTCGAGGCCGTTGGCCTGCTGCGGCAGTCCATACGCCGTGCGGAGATTTTTCCAGCCGTCTTCGCGCTGCACAAATTCGCTGCTCAGCCCCAACCGCAGATCGGGATGCCGCGCGAGATCGCTGATCTTCTCAAGCTTGAGCCGCTGGGCCGTTTCGCGGGTGACGCCGATGGCGTAGCTGTTACTGAACCCCAGACTGGGGTTCATCACGATCCCCTCGTCGCGCAGCAGCGCCGCAAGCTGCTCGGCCGTCTCGGCGTCCCGGCCCGCGAAGATTTCCTTGCGGAGCGTGCCCGTGTACTCGGGATAGGCGTCGATCTCGCCGCGCGTCAGGGCGTCGAACACGATCCGCGTGCTGCCCAGCTTCGCGAGATGCACGGCCGGGTCGCCACCGTGCGCGACGAGCTGCGTCAGCACCTCGCCCAGGATCACCGACTCGGTGAAGACCTTCGACCCGATGCGCACGCTCGGCGGCGCGCTGGGCCGTGGCCAGACGGCAATGGCAAGCAAGGCAACGGCGATGAGGAGCATTCGCTTCATGTCACGAGCTGCCGTTGGGCCCGCACGAATTTGGTCACGAACTCATCGGCCGGCCGGTCGATGAACTCCGCAAAGGAGCCTTGCTGCACGATGCGTCCGGCGCGCAGCAGCGAAATCCGATCGCCAAGAAATCCCGCCTCGGCGAGATCATGCGTCACCAGCACGACGGTTTTGCCCAGCTCGGTAAAAATCGTTCGCAGATCCTGCTGCAAGTCGGCACGGATCATGGGGTCGAGATCGCCGAGCGGCTCGTCGAGCAGCAGCACATCCGGGTCGAGCATGAGCGCCCGCATCAGGCTCACCCGCTGGCGCTGCCCGCCGGAAAGCTGGCGCGGATATTTGTCGATGAGCGCAGGCGTCAGGTGCGTGAGCTCGAGCAGCTCGTTGGTCCGCGCCGCGATTTTCTGGGGCGTCCAGCGCAGGTATCGCGGCAGCAGCGCTGCGTTTTCGCGCGCCGTGAGATGCGGAAACAAGCCGCCCTCCTGGATGACATACCCGATGCGACGTCGAACCTTGGCGAGCGTGTCGGCGCTCAGCGGTTCGCCGTCGAAACGCACCGTCCCCGCGTCAGGCGTCACGAGCCCCACCATCATCCGTAGCAGCGTGCTCTTGCCGCACCCGCTGGGGCCGATGAGGACCTGCGTC
>JANOIK010000628.1:0-1849 GCA_031407585.1 Planctomycetota bacterium
TCGGGCATCACGTTGGCGTTCTTGAACGCCACAATCGCGTCGCGCGTGTAATCGTGAACGCGGGTGGTTAAATCGGCAAAGTTGAGGCCCGTCCAGGCAGCGGGCTTGTACTGCTTGCCAGGATCGGCCCAGGTGTCGGAGTAGTGGAAATCCAGGAGCACCTTACCGCCGACGGCCTTGATCCGTTGGGCCAGAGCGATCGTGTAGGGAATGTCCTGCACGACGAAGGCGTCGGTCTGCGTCCCCGCCGTCCCGGGATCGTCGTCGCCCGATGGGTCGACGAACAGCCGCAGGCGATACCAGTTCACGCCATGTTGCTTGAACATGGGAATGCCCCCGCCGGCGACGCCATTGTCGCGGTAAATCGCGCCGTTGGCCTCGAACACCGGGAGCGAGGAGATATCGGCCCCGGCCATGAACTCAGCCGCGCGCGCGGCGCCGCTTGCGCATGCCACCGCCGCGAACAGAACGAGCCGCCGAACGTCCACTACTCCGTCTCCAAAAACACTGCCACAGAGGAGGGGAAAAGATTTAACCGCGAATCACGCGAATCTTCGCGAATCAGATTTAGGCATTGGTCAAAGCCTCATGATTCGCGATTATTCGCGTGATTCGCGGTCTATTTCCCTTCTCCGTGGTTATTCCTCTCCGTCCAAGTCGATCGAGTACTTCTCTGCGAGATAATCTGTCGTCGCGGAAATCTGGTCCGGCGACAGCGCCTGGTTGTAGATCAGCAGCTCGGCCAGGTCGCCGTGGAAGAAGTTCTGCATCCACGCGTGCCGGCCGATAATTTTACGCGACGTGATGCCCTGCGGCGCGTAGGCCCGCGCTGTGCCGTACGAATGGCCGTTGATGCGCAGCTCCGCGACGCGCTCGCCGTAGTTGTAGATGTAGGACAGGATGAACGGCCGATCCGGCCCCACGGGCTGGGCGTCGATGCGGCCGACCTCGACCGTGGCGCTGCCGATGAAGCCCGCGAACACCTGGCCGTTGATCTGCGTCGGCTGGAACTCCGATTCCAGCAGCGGCTCGCCGATTTGCAGCACGCCCGGCTCGAGCAGGTTGCTCAGATACCGGCTGGGCGGGCCGTCGTAGTTGAGAATCTGCCCGCCCCATCGCCGGGGCTCGAGCGCCGACTTTGAGAACTGGCAGACCAGAAACACGGTTTGGTCGTCGGTGGTTTCCAGCGGCGTGGTGAGCAGGAAATCCGAATCGCCGTCGAACCGCACGGCCGGCCGCCCGTGAAGCGCGTTCTTGGTCAGCACGGGACGAGCGCCCGATTCGCCCTGCACCGCATCCTCGGCCGACTGGTTATCGCCGTAGAGGATGTCCTGCCACGAGATCACATGGCCGCGGGCGTCGGTTGCGACGGCGGCGTCGGCGGCGAGCCACAGCGCGAGGTTCGTCGGGATGAGCCGGTGCGAGTCGGCCGTGTTCGGCCGCCGCAGGGCAATGAGCTCGGAGAACGGCTTGGCGTCCATCGCGATGTCGCTCGGATCGCCGTCGGCGGAGGCAAATTCCATGGCGCGATTCGCCAGCACGTGGATCGCGTCCTTGGAAGCGGCGGGCGGCGCCGAGGGTTGGCTGCACAGCACCTCGCCGTCAAATACGTGAAGTTCGGTGTGGCCGTTGTCGCTCACAGTGACGCCGAACGACGTGCCGAGGTCGACGAGGTCGACGCTCGGCGACAGGATGGCAAAGCCGAACGCCCGGCGGGGGACGTCGGCCGTTAGCTTGCCTGCGGAGAGGAAACCGAGCATGGGGCTGCGAATCTCGAAGTCGCACGGGCCTTCGAGCATGACCTCGGCGCCGCACTCGAACGTGACCTTCGCCATGCCGGAGGCGAGCG
>JANOIK010000629.1:0-1662 GCA_031407585.1 Planctomycetota bacterium
GGTGACGCGGCCAGATTTGCGGAAAAAGTGGGGAAATTTCCCAAATGGGCGCAATTGACCTGGGGCCATGCCGCGGTCGCGAGCTTTCGGGCAAGTTTTTCGCTTTTCCGTACATTCCTTCGCTTTAGGTCGCGAAAGCCGCCGCGGCCGGCGCGATTAATCGCGTGCGGATCGCGCACACTCGTTCGACCCGGCCAAGCGGGGCGCCTTGGCTGGTGGCGAAGGGTTCGTGGCGGCGGCATCTGCCAAACGGCAAGATCCGCGGCCGGCATGCTTTTGCCATCGACCTTGGCCTTCGCGCGTATGCAGGGCGTCGCCGGCGAAAGCCCTTTGGCTCTTCAACTTTGGAGGTTGCGTCTAATGAAATGTAAGTTCTTCGCCTACGCCGCACTCACCGCGGCGCTCGGGCTCGCTGCGGCGCCCATCCGCGCAGCACTCATCACCGGCTGGGGCCTGGAAACCGGTTTCACCGCGGCGACGCTCACCGAAGGCGTGCCTGGAAGTTTCAGCACGACCGTTCCTTCGGGTAATGCCGGCGCGAGAAGCTCGATTTCACCCGTGAACCTCAGCGCCAACGGCCTGGGCGTGAAGTTGACCGGCAAGGTTGCCTTCTCCAACGCGCCAGGAAATCAGCAATTTCGCATGGGCCTGTTCAACACCAACGGCCACGCGGCCGGAACGCTGGGCAGCGGCGTGTGGACGGGAGCCGATCCGGCCGGCTGGCTGGGATACATGCTTCAGCTCGGCGGCGGCGGAGGCGTTAACGATCGCGACGACACCAAGGGCCGCAACACTACCGGCGCCTGGCTCTCCAACACGGGCGCCTACTCGATCGGCGTCGGCCCCGGTAATGCGATCGCCGTTCCGACCGGTACGACCTACGACTTCCTGCTGAGAATCATTCGCACCGGCGCCACGACCGTGAGCGTCAATTACTCCTTCAGCGGCGGATCGATCAATCGCAGCGGCTCGTTCACCGACGACTCCCTGACGGCTGGTCACCCGAGCGGCGCCATCGCCTCGGTCAATGCTGTCGGGTTTTTCATGAACGGAAACACCGGGTCCGGCACGTTCAGCAACGTCGACGTCTCGACTGTGCCCGAGCCGGCCACCGCGGGTTTGCTCGGACTTGCCCTGGCATCGGTCGGCGTGGTTCGCCGCCGTCGCGCCGGCAAGTAAATTGTTTTGAGAATCTTGGCGCATCCGCGGCGAGGCTCTTGTCTCGCCGCGGCGGCGTTTGGCCGTCGCGACAGACGCCAGCCGGGGGGCGGCGTCTGTCGCTAGCCGGCGTACTTCCTGCAGGAACAGAAACGCGCCGGACCGCAGGATCCGCACCCAGAGGCATCCAATGACAATTCCGCTCCGCTCCACCGCGCGCCGCGTCGCCCATGCTTGCGTCGTCGCGACCATCGCCGTAGCGTGCCACCGCAACGCCGCCGCCGCCGACCACGTCGGCGGCCCCATGATCGTCGTCAACGACAACGGCGCCTGGTCCTGGTTCGAAGACGAGCGCGCGGTCATCGACCCCGTCGCGAACAAGCTGCTCGTCGGCACGATCTCGAACGCCGGCGGCTTCGGCGGCGCGGCCCGCAGCGGCGACGTTGAGATCGCGTCCGTCGACCTGACGACCCACGCCAAGGCCCAGTTCACGCTCCGCGACAA
>JANOIK010000679.1:0-6555 GCA_031407585.1 Planctomycetota bacterium
CGACGGGAAGAATTCATCGATCGGAACGACAAATCAACGTCGGCGACGGCGGATAGCTTGAGCCAATCCGACCAAGCCCAGGCCGCCGAGCGCGATTGTCGACGGCTCGGGAACCAGCGTCACCGTAAGGGTCAGGTCATTGGAAACTTGCAGCCAATCATTCGTCGACCGGATGGTCCATTTGTAGGTGCCTAGCGCCCATTGCTGAGCAGGCAGAACATTTGGCGACGGCGCTTGCAGCACATTCGTGTTCCACCGGAATAGCGTCGAGCCGTCGTCGGCGAACGCCGGCAACGCTACGCCGAGCGCATCGGGCCCGGCGGGCTGTCCGCCCTGCGCGCCCGGCAACAAGGCGGGCGTCGCCCGAATCGTCGGCGGGTTTGTCGGAGTTGGCGGATTCATCGCATCGGCGATGAGCTGCCAAGACATTGGCTGGGCGTTAGCGCCGCTGGTGTCAAGAATGTTATTCACCACGATCACATCGCCGCGTTGCGCGATGACGTTGATGCTGCTGGGAAGCACTGCGGCGCCCGGCGCAGCCAGCGGGGCATGCGTATCCAGCACGAAGTCGTCAAGGTCGGCCGTCCCGGCAAGCGTGCTGAAAGTCATGTAGCTCAGGCCGACTTCCATCGGCACAGTTCCGTCCCTCAACGGGTTGCCCGCATCGGGCCGAGTCCGACTCTGGAATTGCCACGAGGCGCCATTGTCCGTGGAGACCCAGCCGTTGTAAGTCATGCCGCCGGCGACGCGATCCATGCGCACGAGGATGGGCAGCGGCGCTTGATTCACAGGCGTGCTGGTGTTGATGCTGGCCCCGTTGTCCGTAATCTGCGCACCGTTCTGAATCCTCTTCATGAGCGTTATGCCTTCGTTTGCGTTCGCGGCATTGGTGCGGAAGCTGGTCATTGTCGTGAAGTTCTGCGCGGCGTTGTCCGGGGCCTCGCCTGGCGGGATCACATTCTCCGCGCGGGCGATGATGCCGGCGGCCGACCAAAAGCCGGTCGTCTGGGCGGCAATCTTTACGGTCGCCGTGAAGTCCTGGCCGGCGGGAACCGTGTGGAATAGCAGCGGCGACGTGGATCGGCCGCCTTCCCAGCCCGTGCTGACGCCATTGGTGTCGATGCGCAGAACGCCATCGATGGCTTGAAACTGGCCGGTGCCAGCGATCAATGGAATGTTGTGCATGCCATCCCAGATGCCCGACGCCCCCCCCAGCGAATAGTCCGCGGGCGCGCTGAAGTCATCGGTAAAAGTCGCGGCTCCGGCGCCGGCAGGCGCAATTAGCAAGGCGGTGGCCAGCCCGCATGCGCGAAGCGGGGTCAAAAGTCTCAATGTCGGCAACCTCATTAGTCGTCTCCCTTGGTCACTCCGCACTGCATCGGTTCCTTGCAGCTTGGACAGGTGTCAGTCCACGCGGCATCGGTCAATAGCCGTGCCGTACTAGTGCCTCGTTCCGCCTCTGTCTCCACGTCGCACAGTTGAATTGTTCCCCGCGAGCAGCTCGTTCCCGAGGCCGTGTCTCCGGTCGTATTTGGAAAGTGCACCACCCGAAAATCTCCACTCCACCGGAAGCGTTCCCGGCGACAAGTTCTATCCGAACTCGCCGCCGGGAGGCGCTACTGCCCCAAAACACGGGTCGTTAGCGACGTCGCCGCGCGGCCAACCCGACAGCCGCGATGGTCAAGAGCGTCCACGCCGCAGGCTCAGGCACCGCACTGCTGACCGGAACGGCCATGCCAAATCGATTCTTCCAGTTGGTCAAGTCGGCACCGTTTACTAGGCCGTTGCCATCGGTGTCGCCCTGAGCATTCGTTGCGCCCGACGCTCCCAAGTTCCGCTGCCAGATTAAGAGATCGTCGCCGTCGGTCGTGCCGTCATTATTGAAGTCCGCGTCGATCGCCGGGCCGGTAACCGACAGGACTCCGGTCGTCAGCAGACTCGAGGTGTTCCAAGTAAGCCCGCTCGAAAGAGCCGGCAGGTTGAGGACGAGCGATGGCGCCGACGCCGTCGTGAAATCCAAGATGTCGAACGAATTGCCGGCCGAGGGCGTGAAGCCATTGATCAATTGAACGGTCAGCTTGCCGGCCGCGGTGAAGGAGCCACCGACGACGAGTTTGTCGAACTGGTCAGCGCCGGTTCCCCCCAGCTCCATGAGCAGCGTCGGCGTCCCCGCCACCTGTCCGTAGTTACCATTAACGGTCAGCGTGCCTGCGCTATTTCCCGGCGACACGGTGCCTCCCGTGGAGTTGAAGAGATTGCCGTTGATTCGGCCGGTACCCTGCAGCGTGGCGGAGTTTGTCACTGTCCCGCCTGATCCGGTCACCAGGTTGTTGTTGAAACTCACCACGCCAGGCCCCGTGATGGTCACCGTTCGACCGTTCAAGTTGAAACGGTTGTTGACGTCAAGTCGGGTGCTCGCGGAGGTTGTGATGGTGAGATTGCTCGTGGACAGGGTGGTTGCCGCCTGGATTTCATGCGAACCTACCTGGACCTCGATGGAAGCATTGCCTGTTGCGGCCGCAAGGGTAATCGTCCCGGTGCCGGCCACAGCATATTTGTTGGCATTATTGAAAATCAGCTTTTTAGCTGTCACATTCGCATCCGTAAAAATGGTCGCGGCGGACATGGCCGCGGCGCCAAATGTGACTTCCACTTGGTTACTGTTGGGAATGCCGGGAGCTGGAATCGAGGGGTTCCAGTTGATGGCGTTGTTCCAATTGCCGCCGCCAGCGACGCCCCAAGTTGAAAACAAGGGGTCACTAGGGCCAACAAACAAGTCAAAGAAATCGAAATCCACGGTCCCCTGACCGCCGCCGAACATCATGAAGCTGGGTCCAATCTGAATCATGCCGCCCGCGGCAGCCAGGGGGGCGGCGTTGGTCACGACCGTCTTGGTGAACCACGTCGTGCCATCCAATGATGACTGCGAAGTGAAGGTGCTGCCCTGCTTCAGCAAGCGAATCCAAACGGGCAGTGGCGCGGTCGGAGCTGGCGCGCCAGCGGTCGTGAAGACAACGTTCGCGTCAGTTACTTGGGCGCCGTTGACAATGCTCTTCGTCAATACGGTCGCGTTGCCGGGATTTGCATTGTCGGTTCGGAAGGAATAAGCGGCGACAAACTGCTCAGTTGGATCCAGTGGCGCCACACCGATGGGTGGGCCCGCACGTCGCGCGACAATGCCAGCCGAGGACCATTGCCCAGCGGTCTGCGCATCGATCTTGACCTTCGCGTCAAAGTCCTGCGCTGAGTCGACTTCTCGATAGATCATCGGGGCGGTGTTGTGAGCACCCTCAAATCCCACGCCAGTGGCAGTCGGTCCGCCATTCAGGTCTTCCATGAACAACACGCCCGGCTTCGGCGTGCCGAACGCGTCCTCGCCATTCGCGACAAATTTCGCGACCAGTGCCCCATTATCGCCATTGGCGGCGTTGTTCACGCCCGTCCAGATGCCGCCCACCGGAACCGTGCCCGTGTGGTAGTCGTGAAGCGTCGTAAAATCATCGTGATAAGTTATCCCCTGGGCGTGCGACGACGCCGCAAACAAAAGGCAGGAGACTAGCGCCGCGGCTGAAACTTGCACCAATCGCTTCATGGCGTCGTATTCCTTTTTCTCAATGCCGCTAGGCTGCGAGCTTTTCACGCGGCTCACAGCGTGCGGCGGTCAGGAGCGTTTTTCTGAGGAGAGTCGCAGCGTTTCTACCGAAAAATAAAGCGGAAACGGCAAACTGAGCAGCGACCAAAATATGCTTTTGTATTCAATGCAACATGTCGTAGTTTACTAATTAGGGTGCTAGTGTCAAGGAATTTTGCGGACAATTCTGATTTTTCTGGCGTCGCGCCCTGGCGGGGGTTCCAGCCGCGCCGGCCTTCGATTTCGTCATGAACTGTCGCGGGCTCGGCATGCCGAAATGCCTAGGCGCCCGGCTCGTCGCCCGCGGCATGCGTGTCGAGTATTCTGGCACCCTAATTCCTCCGACGTAAATGCGACTTATGCCTGACCTCCTGGAACACGACGCGGTCGCGTTGGGCGACTTGATCCGCCGCCGCGAATTGTCGTCGTTGGAGCTCGTCAAGGCATCGATCGCCCGTATCGAACGGCTTAATTCGAGGCTCAATGCCGTCATTACCCCGATGTTTGACGCGGCGCTCGAGACGGCTCGCCGCCGCGACGCCGACCTCGCCGCCGGCGGACCGACGCCCCCCCTGCACGGCGTTCCCGTGCTCGTCAAAGACCTGTTCGACTTTCAGGCGGGCGTCCGCAACACCTTTGGCTGTCCAGTCTTTGCCGATTTTGTCCCCAATCAAACGTGCCTCCACATCGCCCGACTCGACGCGGCCGGCGCCGTAATCCTTGGCAAAACCAATACGTCGGAATTCGGGCACAAAGGCGTGACAGACAATCGGTTGTTCGGAGCGACTAGCACGCCATTTGACCTAGCGCGGAACGCTGGCGGATCCTCCGGCGGAAGCGCCGCCGCCGTCGCCGCCGGCCTGGTTCCGCTCGCTCAGGGTTCTGACGCGGGAGGGTCCATTCGCATCCCCGCGGCTTGGTGCGGCGTGGTCGGGTTCAAGCCTTCGTTCGGCCGAATTCCGCTGACCGGCGGCCCCAACGCTTTTGGTTTTCACACACCATTTGTGCACGTGGGACCATTGGCTCGTACGGTGCGTGACGCGGCGCTGATGACCCAGGTCCTCGCAGGACCGCATCCGCGCGATCCATTCGCGGCCCCCAATGACGGACTCGATTGGCTTGGCTCTGTCCAGCGGTCGATTGCTGGCGCGCGGGTCGCCTTCAGCGCAGATTTCGGCGTGTTTGCCGTCGAGCCTCAAATCGTCGAAGTGGCTCGAATCGCGGCGGCGGTGCTCGCTGAGGCGGGCGCCTATGTTGACGAGCCCAGAATTGTGCTGCCTAGCTCGCAGCAGGATATGGCCATGCTTTGGCGCCGGCAAGTTGGCACGTTTTACGCTGAGTTTTTTGCCTCGCTTCAGTCCGCCGGGCGCAGCGTGCGCGACGAGGAACTGTCCGACGAAGTGCGCGACATGACGGTTTATGGGCGTTCTGCATCAGCTCTGGCCGAGCGGCAAGACCAATGGCTGCGAACGCGAATCTTCCATTCCGTCGAGGATGCGTTTGACCAATTCGATCTCATCGTCACGCCAACGCTCTCGTGCGCGCCGGTTTTGAATGCCGATGCTGGTTGCACCAACGGCCCCGCCGAGGTCAATGGCGTTTCAACCGAGCGCTGTATCGGGTGGTGCTTGACCCACCCGATCAACTTTACAGGCCACCCAGCAGCGTCAGTTCCCGCCGGACTTGGGCGGGACGGTTTGCCCGTAGGTCTGCAAATTATCGGCCGCCGATACGACGATGGGCTTGTCCTCGCAGCTTGCCGCGCGATTGAATCACATCGGCCCTGGATGCCCGCGCTCGAGCAGGCTTGCCGCGCCTTGGACGAAAATCGCTAATCCCGCCCCTGGTCAAATCACTGGGCACCCGAGTTAATGTGTTCCATCGCCTTGCGGGCAATCGGAAGCTGATCTCGGATGTGCCGCTTGAGGGCCCGCCGTGCTTCGCCCCACCGTTCCCCGATGATGGCATCTAGAATCTCGCAGTGCTGGGCAGCCACTTTTGATACGACGGCCGCTTCCGGCGCGAGGTATTCCAAAAGCGTCATGTAGAACCGACCATGGGTGGAAAAGAAATTCAAAATGTACGGATTGTTCGATCGACCGATCCAGTAAGCGTGCAAGCCGTTGTCGAACACCGTGCTCGGCGTCGCGTCGCGCCCGCGATTGCCGGCGAGCAGCTTCTCCAGATCCGCTCGCACGAGACGAGCCCGGGACAGCTCCAGAGCCTTGAGTTCCAGCGCTTCACGGCACTCCAAATACGCTTCTAAATCGCGTTCGTCCAGACGGCGAATTTGCCAGCCGCACCGCGGGACAAAATTCAGAAAACCTTGTCCCGACAGCCGGCTCAAAATGGGTCGCAGCGCTGTGCGGCCCACCGAGTACTTATTGGCCGTGCCTTCTTCCCGGAGAAACTCATTCGACCCCTGCAGACTTGCCCGAATGACATCGCGGCGGACAATCTCTTCGAGATCCTCCGGAGGTTTGGGCCTTTCGATGGGTGGCTTGGCGCGCGGCGTCTTCGGCGCTTCCCGCACGTGCAACCGTCCGTTGTCCAGCTTGACCAGGTACCGCTCCTCGAGCAATTGGTTGATGGCCGCGCGGACCGGCGTCAAGCTCACGTTGTAATGCGCCGAGAGCGCGGCAATGGTCAATTTGCACGGGATGTCGCGGCCCGCTTCAATGTGACCTTGAACGTCGAATTTAATATAGTCGGTCAGCGTCATCGCAGGCTCGCCTTCGCAGGCGACCACGTCCCAGCGGCCAAATCCAGACTCGTCACTCACCAATCATTCGCCCCAACTCGCGGCGGGGAAGCCCCCAGAGCGCAGCGGCCGGCGCCGCATATGCGGCAAAACTCTAGAGCGATCCGGAGAAGAATAGCATGCCGGAAAAAGCAGTTCGAGCCAGATTGGCCCATGCGGCAAA
>JANOIK010000692.1:0-2531 GCA_031407585.1 Planctomycetota bacterium
CAGCGCGTCAGATCGGCGCTGTAGTCGTTGGCCGGTGACGAAGTTGCGCCTTATATTACGCGCGCCAAAAAGGCACCTAATTGTGCTTGCCAGCTTCATGATTGCGCCACACTATGACCGTCTTAACAACAATGAAAATAATATGAATCATGAAGTTATTCACCGGATTGAAACAAATCAGGGAGTTTGAAAGACGGCAACTACCGTTCCTCAAGTCAGTCGCCGATTTCGACATCGTCATCGAAATCGGATACGCGGAAGAGCAGGGGCAACCACTGACGCTGAAACAGCTCTTTCTGATGAATATCGTTTCGCGCACCACGGTACGCCGCAAATTGGCCGGGCTTATTGAGCAGGGAATCGTCATCCGGCGCAAACACGCGAACGATCATCGCTCCAGCCTGCTGGTCATTTCTCCTTCCAGTGTCAAATTGCTGGGCAAGTATGGCGGCACGCTTACATCTATTTCGGCGTTGCATTTCATCTAGGAGGCAGGAAGTCTGTCCGACGCGACGGGCAACTGAAACCTCGAAAAAGTGCGCCTAAATCGGGCAGAGTTTATGCGAATCATTTTCGTAGATGTGCCGCGTCTTGGAATTGGATGATATCGGTAACACGTCCATGACCTAAGGAGACGATAGCCATGTCTTCACCGCATACCCCAACGCAAAACCATCTTCTCGCGGCGCTGCCTGCGGAAGATCTCGCGCGCCTGCAGCCCGATCTGGAACTCATCCCGATGCCTCTCGGATGGCCGGTATACGAATCCGGCGATCGCATGAACTACCTGTTTTTCCCGACCACCTGCATCGTCTCGTTGCTCTATGTCACCGAAAGCGGCGCATCCGCGGAAATCGCGATCACCGGCAACGAGGGCCTGGTCGGCATCTCCTTGTTCATGGGTGGCGAAAGCACATCCAGCAGGGCAGTGGTGCAAAGCGGTGGCAACGGTTACCGGCTCAAGGCCAATGCGTTGAAAAAAGAATTCGCCACGGGCGGCCACCTGCAGCATCTGGCGCTGCGCTACACGCAGGCGCTGATCACGCAAATGACGCAGACCGCGGTGTGCAATCGTCACCATTCGGTGGATCAGCAACTTTGCCGCTGGCTGCTGTTGAGCCTGGATCGCCTGGAGAGCAACGAGCTGCTCATGACGCAGGAGTTGATTGCGAACATGCTGGGCGTGCGGCGGGAGGGCGTGACCGAGGCGGCCGGACATTTGCAGAAGGACGGAATTATTCGTTACAGCCGCGGACACATCAGCGTGCTGAGTCGCGCAAAGCTGGAAGCGCGCGTATGCGAGTGCTACACGGTGGTAAAAAAGGAATACGACCGCCTGTTGCCGTATGCACTGATCGTCTGACCTGGTCGCCGCTTGACGCCCCGTCTGCCGCTTCGGCTGCCTCAGGCGCGAGCGGCCTTCGCCACGGCTCAGTCCTTGATCGCCTCGATCGCGATGTCCAGCTTCACGTCGTCGCCGATGTTTGCCAGGCCGTACTTCATGCCCCAGTCGGAACGCTTGATCGTGGCGGTCGCGTCGGCGCCGCAGTAGTCCTTCTTGAAGCCCGGTCGCGCATTCATCTCGATGACCTGTCTCGCCGGTCTAGCCACGCGACACCCTGAGCACGCCGGAGACATCCCGGACCACGGCCAGCGCCCGGCGCAGCTGGTCCAGGTCGGCCACGTCGAAAGTAAAGCGCATGTAGGCCACGTCCTGCTTGGACTGGGTATTGACCGCGGTGACGTTGATGCGCTCGCGCGCCAGCGACTCGCCGATGTCGCGCAACAGACCCTGCCGGTCCGTGGCGACCACCACCATGTCGACCGAAAACGCGCCTACGTGCCGCGTTCCCCAATCGGCGTCGATCACGCGCTCGGGATGCTTGTCGGCGAGATTGCGAAAGCTCGGGCAGTCCTCGCGGTGGATCGACACGCCGCGGCCGCGCGTGACGAAACCGCGGATCGGATCCGGCGGCACCGCCTTGCAGCAGCGCGCCAGCTGCGTGAGCAGGCGGTCTATGCCGACCACCAGGATGCCGCTGTCGCCGCCGCCCGACTTCGACTTGCGGGTCGCCGGGCCCGCGGGCGCAGGTTCGGCCAACGCTTTCTCGCCGCGCACCAGAATGCGCAACGCCGTCTGCAGTTGGCGCAGGTTGATTTCGTCGCGCGCCACCGCTGCGAACAGGTCGTCGGCCTTGGCAAACCCGAGCCTCCCGGCGAGCGAATCGAGCTTGGCGCGGCCCTCGCCTTCGCGGTGCATCTCGCGCTCGACGATCGCGCGTCCGGCGGCGATCGTCTCCGCAATGGCCTGGTTGTTGAACCACTGCCTGACTTTCTGGCGGGCGCGATGGCTCTTGAGGTAGCCGAGCTCGGCATTCACCCAGTCGCGCGACGGGCCGCCGACCTTGGCCGTGACGATCTCGACCCTCTGGCCGTTGGCCAACGGCGTGTCCAGCGGGACCATGTGACTGTCCACTTTGGCGCCGCGGCAGCGGTGGCCCACATCGGTGTGCAGCGCATAAGCGAAATCC
>JANOIK010000731.1:0-4650 GCA_031407585.1 Planctomycetota bacterium
GGTTTTCGAGGGCTCCGGGTCGCCGAAAGCTGGACGCGGGGCCGCGGGTGTGGTGCAATCAATGCGAAAGCTGGGCACATAGGTACTTTGCCGGCGCGCCTGGACCGGTCGGCGGCTGCGCGTGCGCTGATTTCGGCTTGTTTTATCGCTCCCGAGATTGACTTCCACGGCCGTTTTGGCGGTTCGCCGTCCTATTTGGCCTGAAAATCCCCCCCATGAGCACCGCTCCCCAAACGCCTCGATCTAGCGGCCGCCGCGGCTTTCTTGTCGGTTTGATGACGCTGGCGGCGGTTTTGGGCGATTGCGAGGCTCGAGCTGATCTGGTGGCCATCGAATATTGGGACCAGGGGCCTTCGGATACGTACCCCGGGGGCGGGCCGTTGTGGACGGGGATTGTCGACACGTGGGAGGATACGCTGACGATTCAGACTTGGAGTGAACTGCCGGGCCACGGAAGTGAGTTCTGGATACCGCGGGACTTGCCGTTGGTTTGGAAGGCGTATGCGTCCAACGGGAGCCGGTACAACGTTCCCGACAACTGGAACGGGCACATCGACGACACGTTCGCGTTTATCAGCGATGAGACGCTGCAGCAGATGCGGTGGCTCATTCCGCACTTTGACTACGGCACGGATCCCCCCACGCCGCTGCCTTCGACGCCGGCGAGCTACACGCTCAATACGATTGATATTCGACCGGGGTGGGGCGGATACGCTTTCGCCGCGCCGGGAACGCCGCTGAACCAGTATATCTATCGCACGTTCAATCCCCTGTACACGACGCCGGCGAACGCGAGCAATCAGCCGAAGTTCGACGAGCGGGTGATGCCGGTGCTGCCGATCCTGGCGGGCGCGCCGCCGGCGAGGTCGGACTTTGCCACGGTGAGCGTGTCGTTTCTGGTGATCGAAGCGGTTCCCGAAGCTCGGCAGTGGGCGATGCTTGGCGTGGCGCTGGGCGCGACGCTTTCTTGGAGTTTGTGGCGCCGGCGCGGCAGAACTGTGCCGGCGACGGTTTCATAAGGCCGGCTTCAAACCGGGGGCTAGCGCCCTGCGGCTGATTTGATGGGCCGGGCGCCTATTTCTGGATTTCGCTCGCGCGACCGAATTGCCTCGGCTTCTTGCCAAGATTCGGCGGCGTGCGTCGAATAGTCGGATAACGGCGCCGAGCCTTGGGCTCGGGGGCGAATGGGGGATGGCGCCCCGAAACGCGTGGCCGTTTTTACGAGGAGTTCATTCATGGGAGTTCCCCCGCGCATGCGAGTGACGCTGGCCATCATTCTGGGAATGTCCCTGGGCACGGGTTTGCTTGTGTTCGGCACGCTGATGGCGTCGGGTTTTTCTGACGACGACGCCGGGCTGATCGCCGGTGGATGTGGGCTGCTGGTGGGAAGCGCGGCAGCGCTGTTCGTCCACCTGTCGGGCGGGTTTCGCGACCTGGACGACCGCGAGCCGTAGGCGCCTCGCACGCCTGCCTCACGGCGCAGCGGGCGCTGACTCGATGGGCGCTGTCTCGATCGGCCGCCTGACCGGCCAGTCGCCCTTGTAGGTTTGGGGCCTGAGCAGGAGCGGCTCCTTGCACTCGGGGAACCAGATGCGGGGATCCTCGATTTTCAGGCTTTCGTGGCGCTTGCCGTCGTGCTCCTCGTAAACGTCGGAAAGACGCCGGAGTCGGATGGGGGCGCCTCGCGATTCGATGACGACTTCGTCGTCGGTGACGTGGAAGTCGTAGACGTCGAGGCTGTGGCTGCCCTCGTGCGTCTGCAGCATGAACACCTCGCCGGACGAGTAGAACGAGAGATAGACGAACGAAGTCCCGAAGTGCGTGCTCCACGTGCCGTGGAAGGGGAGCGGCTTGTCGAACGGCGCGGAGGTGACGCTGAGGAGCTCCGCGACGCGGCGGTCGACGGCGGCGCGGAGCGCGGCCACGGTGGGGGCGGCGCGGTCGCCCAGCGGCAGGCGGGCGTCGGCGTCCAGGTCGAGCGTGACCTGCCAGACGTCGTGCCGACGGACCAGGTCGAGCGTGATGATCTGCTTCCCCGTCGCCGGCTGGCGCGGCGTGTAGAGGATGATCAGAGTGGCGAGCGTTTCGTCGGCGAAACGCGCGTCGACAACTTGGTCGTACCAGTGGGCTTCGCGAAGCTCGACGAGCCGCGCGAGTTGCAGCCGCCCCGGCGAGCTTGGCAGGAGGTCGCGAGAGCCGTCGGTCAGCATCGGGGACTTGAGCATGTCCGCTTCGCTGAGGCGGAGGAATTTGTCGAAGACATCGCTTGCCGGGCCGAGGGCCTTGAGGCGGGGTGAGATGTTGGCGTCGCCCTCTTGCGACTCGGCGAGGATGAAGTCGATGTGAAGGTCGGCCATCGCCAATATCTTTGGCTCGGGTAGCTGGGACGGCGCCACCTCCGCTTGGGCCATCGCGACGGAGCACCCGAGCACGCACAACGACAGAACGTGTTGCGTCGAGAATATTGGCATTTCAGGATCCTTCCTGCCGCGACGGATGCGGCTTATCGCGAAGGCGATCGTCGGCGGCGAACGGCCGCGAGTGCGGCGGCGCCGATTGCCCCTAGCAGGGGCGTCGCCGGCTCGGGCACTGGGGCGGCGGCGGCGGTCGCGGCGAACGGCGGGCCGGCGTAAAGCTGGCGCCACAGGAACAGGTCCAGGGTGTCGACGGCGCCGTCCTTGTTGGCGTCGCCGTTGCTCACCGAGGCGCCCGATGTCGTGCCCAGGCCGCGCTGCCATCTAAGGATGTCGTCGCCGTCCACGAAGCCGTCGAGATCGAAATCAGGAGAAGGGTTGTGGCTAAAAATTAAGTCGTCGATGGCGAGGCCGTCCTCAGCAGTGGCGAGATCGAGGGGAACCCAGCGGATGAACATCGTCGACCCAAAAGGAAGGCCGGCGGCGGGAATGATGGCGACGGGGGTCTTTGCGGTGCGGTTGGCCGCGGCATTGCCATCTTTGGCGCCGGCGGCGCCCGTGTTGATGGGGATAGGCGCGGCAAAGTCGAGTGAATTTACGTCGGTCCACTTGGGATCAGCGATTCCGCCATCGTTCAGAGAAGTGGCGGTGGTGCTGAACTGGAAGTCGAGGCGGTCGAGATTTCCGTCGGCGGCGCCGAGGCGCCACAGTTCGCCGGTGAAACCGAGTGAGAACGAGTTGATGACAAAGCCCGTGTTGTTGACGAAGCAGCCTCCGAGGATGGTCTGAAGCCCGCCGGCAGTTCCGCCCAGCTCGCCCAAGGCGCGGTCCGTGTTGGTTCCCGTACCGAAGCTGTAGGAGTTTGCCGTCGCACTACTGCCGTCGCCGGCTGCGTACGTCACGTTGTTGCCGCTGCCGGATTCGGAAAACGCGAAGCCGATGGGAATCGTGCTGCTGGTGTTGCTCGTTCCGCTAACCGGGAGCGAGTTGAAGTTCTGCCGGTAGACGGCGCCGTTGAGCTGCACGCAAAGCTGCGCGGCGGCCGGTGCGGCGAGGGCAGACGCGAACAACCCAGCGGCGAGTAGGTACGAGAAGAGGCGGTGCGTGGTCATGGTCGTGGCGGCTGTGCGTCAGAGGAGCGGGAGAATCGCGGCTTGGCGGACGAAAACAAGTATAGTTAAGGCGCCAGATTGCCGCCAAGAAAAGGCAGGAAGGGCGTCGGCGTTGGGAGAAAGGCGTAGCAGCGTCGCGGCGCTTGTCGTCGAAACTTGGACGGAAAGCTTGAGTTGCATACGCGACCGGTCGGCATGCGAGATGCGGAATTCCGGCCGAAATATCGCGTTAGGATCCGTTCCGGCGCGTTTGGCATGCGACTCGCATCACGGCGCTGACGCTGTTTGCGTCACATTCAACTTTTCTCGTGACGCGAGGCGCAAGGGAGGCGTCCGATGAAGAACTTCTTGGTGGCGGCGGTCGCGGCGTTGGGTGGGTTGGCCGTGAGCGAGGTCGAGGCGGAGGCGGGCGGGCCGCGGTTCTCGATTCAGTACTCGCAGTACTCGCCTGGATACGCGACCGGATACGGTTACGGGCAATACGCACCGGTCCGGAGCTACTACGGGTATCACGACGGGTACTACGCTCAGCCGCGCGTGTCGTACTACGGCGGCGGGGGCGGGCATCACGGCGGCTACCATGGCGGGGCTCATAGCTGGCACGACACGAGCCACTATGACTATCACCCTGGCGGATTTGTGCCGCACTACGACCACTACGACTATGTGCCGGGTCACTACGACTATCACGAAGAGGGGCATTGGGATCACAACCACCACTAGCAGCGGTGGGGAATTTCAAAAGAAAGGCCCGCCGACTTAGAGGTCGGCGGGCCAGTTCGTTGTCAGTAGGAAGATCGGCGGGTGGCACGCCCAAGCTCCGCCGCAGGGCGTGGTGGCCTTGCCGCAACGCAATGCCACTACGGCCCTGCGAGGACTTCGGCGTGCCACCCGGACGAAGCAGCGCGTCGCAGGGTTTGCGGCGTCGGGAATCCCTTCCCTAGCCCCTCCCTTCTAGGGAGGGGGAAATGGCGTCAGGCTGGAAAGCCTGACTTACTTGATCTCGAAGTAGTACGGCATCATGAGTGCGACGGGGTCGCGCATCACTTGCTGGAGCTGCAAGGCGTGCCGCAGCGGGCCCCGGAGTTCGGGCGCGATGCCCAAGAGTCCGCCGGCCATCGCCT
>JANOIK010000752.1:0-3543 GCA_031407585.1 Planctomycetota bacterium
GCATTGGACGCTCACTATGCTCAGCGTAGGACGCCACTGACGAAGATCGCGCCTTAGCTATTCCCAGGCACGAGAATAGGTACCAAGGCGGCTAGGTGGGCCAGCCATAACCGCAGCGCTGGCAAGGGCAGAACAAGGGACAACATGTTCAGCTCTGTTCCCACGGCATTCGCGGGCAGCTGAAACTCCTCGTCACTGCCTCTTAATCAGTAGGTTCATGGTTCGAGTCCATGAGGGAGCACTTCCTTTCAGGCCGCACACTCGCGACTGTCGTCTCCTTGGGCCGCCGCCGCCGGGCCTCTCTCTGGTGCGGGTGATTGATTGCAACTTGGTCCAACTCTGGCCAATTGATACAGCAAGCTCTGGGTAAGGCGGCGCCTAAGCAAGAGTTGAACAAGGGCTTTTTCGCCCTGATTCCGTAAGTTGCTTTCCGCCCCTTCTACGGCGTTCTGCAGGGTTCTTCACCACGTGTGATCTAGCACACACCGCTTCCTAGGTGGTATTCGTCGGCCGTGGGCGTGGCTTCCACGACCTGAGGTTAGGAATCTGGGCGTGGACTTTGTCCGTCGCTACCACTTACAGCTTCGTGGCCCCGACGGCCATACGTCGGTGAGTCTAACCTCAGCGCGCAGCGGGGTATCGAAGAATTCGAACCTCCGCTGTGCCGAGAAGCTGCCATTGGAGTAAGCGTCCGGCCAAGGCATGTCGTGCGGTCGCCGATCAGCAGGTCGGGGGCGTAACGCGTGCGTGACGGCGGCGCGTGCTCCGTGCGGCCGCTTTGCGGCGGGATTCTTCGAGCCGATAGGTGAGCACGGCTTCGGGGTGATTGGCGGCCCACTTGTCGGGCAGCATCTCGTCGAGACGCAGATCGTCATCGTGTAAGCGGAGCAGCAGCTCACGCAGATAAGCCCACGGCTCGATTCGATGCCGCTTGGCCCCGGCGAGGATGGTGAACAGGACGGCCGCCCGCGGCCCCGCCTGCGCGCTGCCGACGAATAACCAGTTTTTTCGGCCTACGGCCTGATGACGGAGCGTTCGCTCACTGACGTTGTTGTCAATCGACAGCCGTCCGTCAGTCGTGTAGCGACGGAGCGCCGGCCACTGATTCTGCGCGTACGACACGGCCTTGCCGAGCACGCTCTTGGGGAGTGCACGATGTTCCAACTGGGCCAGGTAGGCCTCTATCCGGTTGAGCACCGGCTCCGCTTCGGCCGCGCGGAGCGTACGCCGCGCGTCAGCCGACGTCTCTCGGGCCCGATCCTCGAAGTCATACAGTTGTCGAATCCACTCCAGAATCTGGTGCGCATCCCGCGGCGAACTGTGGATGGCCTCGAAGAACTTGCGCCGCGTATGCGCCCAACAAGCGACTTCGCGGATCGAGTCATTCGATCCCAGATAGATCTGGTCGTAGCCGCCGTAAGCGTCAGCGTGCAGGTAGCCTTGAAAGCTCGCCAGGAACCTCGCCGGCCCGTCGCGGGCGCGGCTCTCGGTGAAGTCGTACACCGAATAGGGATGCTCATCGGCGATGTACGCCCAGAAGCGCCCTTGGCGGCTCCCCTCCTGGCCGCCGCCGAGCAGCGTCACGGGCGTGTCGTCGGTCCACAGCATGGGCGACTTCAGCAGCAGCTCTTTCTGCCGCTCATAGAGGGGCCGCAACAACTCGGCGGCCGCTTGCACCCAATCGCACTGGGTGCTGCGGGCGATGTGCAGGCCGTGCCGCGTGAAGAAGTCTTCCTGACGGTACAGCGGCAGGTGGTCGCCGAACTTGGCGACCACGATCTGCGCGATCAGCCCCGGACCGGCGATGCCGCGGGCGATCGGTCGCTCAGGGGGCGGCGAGCTTGTCACGCCGTCCTTGCAGTAGCGGCAGGCGTACTTGGGTCGCACATGGACGTGGACTTCGAGCTTCGCCGGCACGTACTCCAAAATTCGGCTCTCGTCCTGGCCAATGCAGTCCTTGGCCCGACCGCAGCCAGAGCACTGCTTGTCCGCTTCACTCAGGTCCTGCTCGTGCCGAAAGTGTGGCAGCTTGTCGAGGTCGAGTTCTCGGCGACGGCGCGCCGCTGGAGGGCGCTGCGATTGAGGCGTCGGTCCAAGCGGCGGAGCCGACGTGCTTGAAGATTCAAGATCGAACAGATGGCGCTGACCATCTCCCTCGACCAGCTTCTCCGTTCGTCGGCCGTAGATCCACCGCTTCAGAGAGCTCAGTTCTTCCAGCGCGGCCAGATGCGTGGTCTGCAACTCCCCGTACGAAGCAGCCGTCTCCTCCAACACGCGGTTCAACTCCGCAGTCCGCTGGAACGCCGACCGCAACAACCGTTGGCACTCGACAAGATCGTTCGGAAGAGTGTTGTCGTCATCCATAACGACAATCGTTCTAGCGACTCTTGCCGATTAAAGAAGTCCATTTCTGGAGTTCTCTCGGACGACGCGACGATACCGGCGGTGGCGACGGCGCCCGCTCCGCAAATCGATGCCGCCCAACAATCGTGACAACTGTTTGTAGTCGAGTTCCACGCCTGCGGAGCCGCTGGCCGGCAACTCAAAGAAGCCGCGCTCCAGTCGCTTGTACCAAATGCAAAAACCGTCGTGATCCCAGAACAAGATCTTGATCCGGTTGCGGTAGCGATTGACGAACAAGAACAAGTGCCCCGACAACGGATCTTGGTTGAAAGTCTGCTCGGCGAGCCCCATCAATCGGTCGAAGCTAAAGCTCATGCTGGTAGGCGTCATACAGAGAAAGACTCGCAGCTCGGAAAAGTTCGTCATGACTTGGGCGCCTTCCAGGGTCGGAGAGTTCCCGCGGCTTCGATGACGGCGATTAGCGCCGTCTGACCGATGCCCAACGGCAGTCGCACCACGCCCCCATTGGGCAACTCGATCTCCACTGGGGACGCCTTGAGCGAGATGGGCAGAAAGGTCGCCTGATCGGTCTCTTCCGATTCGGCTCGCTGGCGATCGGCTTCGTCCTCGATCAGCGACGCGGGGACGCCACTCTTGAGCCGCCGTTGCCAGCGGAAAAAGCTCGACAGCGAGACTCTCTCCTGCAGGCAGTACACCGCGACGCTCAGCCCGCTCGCCTGATGACACTCCAGTCGCTGCTTCCAGTCCAGCCACTCGTCCAACGAGGCCGGAGGCCGTCCATTCTTCGCCATCACTCGACTCCCTCAGGTACTGAGACAACGGCTCTCAGACTACCAGGGGCGACAAGTATGGATTCAGCGGACGCTTACCCATTGGATGGCATTGTGGCGCTTTGAATTCCGGCATGAGTTGTGACACAACGCTGGCCGGGAACCCGCTGGCCACGGGGGGCTTATGCGGACGAATGCCGGCAAACGAACGCTCCTCAAAACAGGACTCGATGCCTTGCATGTGGACTCCCCGACGCGTCAGACCCTGCCGGCCGACGGTTTGTTCGACGGAGGATCCGTCGCATCACCCAGAATCTCCACGCTTTCGCTGAGGGGCCAATGGTAGCAGTTCGATCACGGCAAACCCCGAGGTCGGGGTCGCAGGCAAGAATTATGAGAGAAAATGGCC
>JANOIK010000800.1:0-23921 GCA_031407585.1 Planctomycetota bacterium
TGAGCACGCACATGGCGATGTGCTTCGCGTGGATATCGAGCCCGACGTAGAACATAAGAGCCTCCTGAGTCAGTGGCAGTTGAAGCCCCAAAGCTGGCCTCTACACTACCGGACTGACAGAGGCTTCCTGCATAGATTCACGCCGACGCGCGCTAGTATCTAATGTCGGGGCGACCTCAGCGCGCAGTAGCAGGAATAACGAACCTGCCATGGAGATGATTGGTTTAGCGGTCCGTAGCGTCAGGGGCGGGTGCAACAACGGGTGCTGATCTGGCGATTTCCACCGGCTCACAGCCGCCACGCCCTGTTTGATTCCGTGGATGGTGTCCCATCAGCGATTGTTTTCGGGGGAGGCTTAGCCGCGCGTCGTAGGTTTCACCGTATGTCGGTTGTGCATTCGCTCGCCGCGCACCCCACACCAAATGGCGTAGCAACCCACCCGCCTAGCTATCGAGGAACTTAGCATCCGATCGAATTCGCCGGCCGACGGCAGGCGTTGGGCGCGATCATGGTTCTCAGGGCTAGCCATAGTCCCAATGCCGCGCACTTCATGAGCGCGGCGTCAGGTTCTGGCACGGCAGTAGAGTTGGCGCCGGCAAGGCTCACTGAGCCGCCGCTGACGACGCCCACGTTTCGCTGCCAGGTGAGTAAGTCGTCGCCGTCGAAGTTCACGCCGAAACCTTGCCTCCATACTTCGAGGTCGGGCCCACTGACGGAGCCGTCGCCATTGAAATCGCCGTCTAGCATTCTGAAGGCGCTCGCAGACAGTATCGACGCCGAGATGTCGTCGATGAACAAGGCGCCGACGGCGCTCGCGGCGCCGCCCGTAATGAACGTGAGGTCGAACGATTGAATGCCGTCCGGAAGAGCGATCACCGCTTCGAAGAGCTCGAACCCTTGCGAGTCCCCTGTCACCACGAAGTCGTAGATTGCCGACGGGTTCGTCAGATCGACGCTCGTCACGGCATTCGTCGAAAGGCGCAAGCGGGCGTGGAAGTCGTCCGCCGTGTCGTAGTCCCAAAACCAGCGGAGCGAAAGCGTGCGTCCGTTTCCCGCTGGAATGGCGCTCGCAAAACTTCGCCACTCTTCGGACCGGAGTGGGTCGGCGTCGTCGAGCTTGAGCGAGTGCGTTGGGCTGACGGCCTGCTCCGTCGTCCACTCGGCATTCGAGCTGCCGTGCCAGAATCCAGGGCGTGTGGCGTCGGTTGTCGACGCAACGTCGACGTCCGGGTTGCGGACCAGATTCCCGGGCAGCAAGGCGGCGTTGTAGTCGACCACGACGCCGTCGACGAGCATGCGACGGCCGTCGAACGTCTGCTTGCCCCCGGCGGGAATGGCCACCAGCATCACCGCCCCGTCAGCGGCAACGTTGAAGAAGGTCGGACCGGACGCGCCCCGGGTGAGAAAGCGATTCGCCGCGGCGTCGTAAAGGTCGTAAAGCTGACCGGCCGCGAGGTCGATCTCCACGGACTTGGCCGTGGCGTAGGGATTGTAGTAGAGGTACGTCGGGTGCGCGGCGGCGCGAAACGAGTCGGTCGCCAGTAGGTCCAGTTGGAGAATCTTCTCGACGTTGGTCGTCTTGATGATCGATCCGAAGACGCCCGTGAACGCTCCGCCGTAGAGCGCGAAGTCGGTTTGAGGCCCCCAGCCGTAGGTGAGCGGGTCGCCGCCGGCGAAGAGCTCCTCAGAGTCGTTCGCTCCCAGCCAATGGTGTCGCAATCCTTCGTAGGGAATCGAACTGTTGGGGTCGCCTCCCCAGAACTCGGACGACTGATTTTGCGCCGTGTGGGCGTTGGCGTAATAAAGGCGGGCGGCGTTCGCCGCGTTGAGCATCCATTTGCCGATCGCGCGGCTGTAGCGGTCTTCGTAGCGCGTGAACGGAACGATCGGCAGCGCGGTTGCGAACGTGTTCATCGAGAAGGCGTAGCCGCGGACGTCGGCGCCCGTGTTGGGCACGGTGAAGCCCATCAAGCCGCCCGTGTCTTCGCCGCCCCACTTCTCGCCGCTGATCATGATCTTGGTGGGGCGGGCCGCGCTGCGCGAGAACACCCAGTTCATGAGCTTCTGAATGTCGTAGTTCCGCCCGTGCTCGGCGTTCATCCGCGCGGCCGCGTACACGCCGAACGGGAGTAGGATCTCGTAGTCCGGATTGGCGGAGGTTTGCTCGTAGTACTTCAGCGACCAATCGACCGCATTGAGGTGCATGGCCGCGAGCGCGGGGTCGGAGTCTTGCTTGCGACAGTACGCGGCGTGCTGCATCCAGGCCATGCCGAGGCCCATGTCGGGCTCGCGCCAAACGCCGTTCGACACAGGTTGTCGCGTGCGAAAGTTGTACGCAGTGTAGTTGAAGTTCGGCGCCGCCCCGCCGGCGGTCAGCACGTTGACCGCGTCGTAGAAGCGGAGGTCAATCTGATCGAGAATGGGGGCCAGATAGGCTTGGTCCGGATAGCGATCGGCGATGCTGTAGAACAGGATGTTGGGAAACACGTCGTACCACGCCGACTGCCCGGACGCGGCGAACGGATTGTTGAGGATGATGTACTGGCCGTTGCGGTTGACGTAATACTCCCGCGTCATCGAAACCCAGTTGTAGGCGCCGGCGGTCTTGTCGATTCCGGCGAGCGTACCTCCCAAGACGGCGCCGAGCGACGAAATGGCTTCGTGAACCGGCTCGCCTGTCTCGCCAAAGGTCCGCGTCTCGCCCACGTACGCGGCGAGGCCGAAGGACGTTTGGAGCAGCGGCGACCGCGGGCTGTTGTCGATCTTGACCAGGGGCAGGTACTGCCCTCTGGCGGCGACGTTGAACGCGAGCGCGTCGAAATTCGTGGCGACGGTTTTCCAGTCGCGCATCTGGTACGTCGCTGGCGCGTTCGGGAGCAAGTCAATCGCGGGGACCGCGAACTGTTGCTGGGCGCAGACGGCCGTGGCGAGCAGGAACGAGAGGCACGCAGCGCAACCGGCGATGACCGGCGCCGTTCTTAGCGGCCGATGATGGCGCGTCAGCAAGCCATTCATCACGCTTTTCCGCGCCGGCGTCGACGCGAGGCGGAACCGCGCCGTGCGCTTGCTCCCGCCGCAGACGTGCCGAGCAGTGCGAGCAGGCAAGAGCCGGGCTCGGGCACAGGAGCGCCGGTCGCGACGGAATGGGGACCGTAGTTGAGCCGCCAAATGGCGAGGTCGTTGGCGTTGACGGTGTGATTGCCATCCGCATCGCCCTGGGCGACGGTTGCCGTGCCGGTGATGCCGAGGCCCCGCTGCCAGATGAGCAAGTCGTCTCCATCGACGTTGCGGTCGCCGTTGAAGTCGCCGCCAATCGTCGCGGATTGGAAGCTATCCAGATACACGTCGCCGTTGGGGCGATCGTAGTGAAGGGTCGCCGTCGTGCCGCCCAGGAAGGTCACCGAGCCGAAATCCCCGAGCAGTTGCAATGCCGTGGCGTTGATGAGCGTGAGCTTCGACGTCGGCGTGAAAGCGAACGCGTCGAGATTCAGCTGGAGTTGCGATCCCTGGATCTCCGCGCCGCCGGACGCTTCGCCGACGTTCTGAACCATCGTAATGGGCGTGACGCCGCCCACATCGGCCGTGAACGAGAAGATGGCGGTGGGCGAAGCGGCAAGCAGATCGCGGCTGGACGGCGCGGGGTCGATCACCATGGAGTTGGGGTCAAGGCCCACGTTGAAGGTTCCCGCCGAGCCGATGATGCTCACTCTGGCCGAGCGCTGGGCCAGCAGAGCGGCGTTGGGCAGGCAGTTCTCGCAGAGATCCATGATGAGCGCGCCGTTCAGATTCACGACCCCTCCCGAGAGGCGAAGCTCGCCTTTGGCGCCGTGCTCGGACATATACATGTCCTTGGCGCGCAGCGTTCCGTAGACATCGACGAGGCCGCGGCCGTCGAGACCGGGTTCGGCGCCGAAATCGTCAAACGCGGGACCGTAGTTGCCGATGCGGATATCTTCCGTGCCGCCAAAGTGATTCGGTTCGTCGATGGTCACCCACGTGCGAAGATCGACGAGCGAGCCTTGACCGATCGAGAGCAGCCCCTTGGTTCGCTCGCCGATGATGGCTCCATTGGCGGTGATCGTTGAGGGGCCGGTCATAATCAGCTCGCCCCCTTTCTTCGTGTCGTCCGTGATGATGTTTTCTCGCTCCCGGCCGACGCCGAACAGGCCTTGCGCGCCTGAGCCAGTGATCTCGAGCGTGCCGCCTGTCATCGTCAGGCGGCCAAAATGGGTGTCGCCAATTTGATGCTCTTTCGCGGCCGATCCCACGCGCAAACCTTTCACGCGAGTCGTGCCGCTTGTAAAGGTCGACGAAAGGCCGTCGTCGATGCCATAGATATCGATCAGGTTGGTCCCCGGCGCCGTTTCGGGAGTCCAGTTGCTGCCGAGTTGGAACGCGGAGCTAGTGCTGCCGTCGAAGTAAACGAAGACAGCGCGAGATTCTTGGCCGCCTACTGTTAGCGATGCGATCAAGGCGACGCTTGCAACAATCGCGGTCGAGTAATGTGAAGTTTTCATCGTGACTAGTGCCTCTTCCAAGGTGAGAGCCAACTGCCGGGCCGCGGTCGCGAGAGCCGATTCCTCGCGCAATTCAGTTCGCGACCGAGTCATCGACCACTTCGTCGCCGGCCCGCGTGCCAAGGGCATTGAAGACCACGACGTCAATGTCGAAGCTCAGGCCTCGAATGGATCCGTCGGCGAAAATGCCGTTGAACCCGCTGGGATGGGCCGATCCAAAGTAGTAGACGTCTCTGTCCATGCCGAAGAAGTCGCCGGGACCATTCTGTGGCGGAAACTGGTTTCCATCGGCGTCGGAATAAGGTTGGAAGCACGTGGACCGAATCGCATCGGGATCCCAACCGTCGATCCAGCCCTTGTCATCCGACTTGCTTCCGCCGGCGTAGAGATCGACGCGGACGTACTTTTCGCCAAGCACAAAGGTATGGCTGGTTCCGTCGGTGATCTGAGCGTAGGTGATCGGCCGCGGAGTGTTCTTGAACGTCTTGGTCTGAAAGTCCCACGGCGTGCGGACGATCACGCCGTCGTACACTTGGTCGTCCTTCGCCGCCACGCCCGCCACCTCGCCCAGCTTGCCGCCCCAAAACGACAACTGATTTTTCATGTATCCGTCCCTGGTCAGGGGCACGGCGTCGCGGGGGTTGTAGCGAACGGGAGTCGCGCAGCCGGTGCTGCCTGGGGCACAGTCGTCCGTGCAGGGTTGCGCCGCGGCGTAGTCGATCAAGAACACCTGCTGGTCGCTGAGATTGGCCGCGACTGTTTTCGCCTCCGAGGCCGAGCGGCGCGAGGGGCAGACATAGAGCGGAATGGATTGAGCCTGCAACTGAACCTGCGTGGTGAGCCCTTGAATGGCGCCTTGCTCGAGGTACGGCAGGATCTGGTAGCACCAATTGAGACCCTGCTTATCGGGGCCATTGGGCCGGCCGCCGGTGACGAAATCCTCAATGTGCGGATAGGTGCCAACTCCGCCCGTGGGAAACACGCGCAGCGACGAGGCGTGATTCTGAATCGCCAAGCCCATTTGCTTGAGCCGATTCTTGCAGTCGGTTCGCCGCGCCGCTTCTCGCGCCGCTTGAATCGCCGGAAGCAGCAGCGCCACGAGGACGCCGATGATCGCGATCACGACGAGCAGCTCGACCAACGTGAAACCGCGTAACCCACGCAGGCGCCAACTCCCGCGACTGACGCCGGCAGGGCGACTAGAAGCCACTGTGTTCATCTTCTTGCTCCGTGCCTGAGATCATGCCGCTTACCTGGTTCGGTGAGTCGACTTGAAGCTCGTCCTCTCCAGCGAGGGTGCAATTGTCGCGCCCCGCTAATTCCTGTTCGCAATTCCGACTCGCATAACGGAAAGCCGGCCACCACGCGTCGCGTGATGGCCGGCCCGTTCGTTTTCAGCACAAGCTACTAGCCGCGCATCGTCCGGCGCTTCGCAGCACCGGTCGCCAAGACCAGGCTGAGCCCCAGAAGCACCATTGACGACGGCTCAGGAACGGCCTGCAGCAGGATGTCTCCTGTGGGCAGGTCGTAACGCACGGCGTAGAGGTGGCTCGGGTTGCCGCCGGTCACGCTGACCGAAGCAAACGTCCCGTAGATCTGGTTCGGAGCGGCGTCGAACAGCACCACCGTCCCGGCCAAGGGGAGCACGAAGCCGGTCAAGTTGACCGAGAGATCGTTGTTGGTGATGTTGACCGCGTTAGACAGCTTGATCTCCGACACGCCGCTCGCGCCAGCGGTGAACTGGTACTTGTTGTGGACCTGAGACAGCCCATTAGCGGATTCGAGGTTCACGGCATTCAAGGTCGCGTTTGAGCCGACCATGTGGACCAAGGCGGAACGCATGGGCTGATCGACGCCGTCCGTCGCGGCCAAATTGCCGGTCAGGTTGATCGAACCGTTGCCGGAAACCCGCACTTCGCCTGTACCGTCGGCAGTGGCCAGCAGCAAGACGTGGGCGCTGAACGAACCCGAGTCGTGGACATTGAGAAGGCCATTGCCCTCGAGTCCCGCGTCGATGCTCGGACCGTAGTTGCCGACGCGCCAATAGGCTCCATCGGGCCGCGTCGAGATGACCGACGCCGTATCGCCGATGTTGAGCGTGCCTGAATCGCGGTCGCCGATGATGGGATCCGATCCCTGAATTTCCAAGATGGCGTTGCCAGTCATGGTCATCACGCCGGTGCCACCGCAGCAAGCGCGGCCAATTTCAAACGAGTCTCCGCCGCCGGAGACGATGAGCTTTCCCGCGGACATGTTGAGCGTTCCGGGCGTTCCGGTCGGCAACGGCGAGATCGGCGCGTCGGTTCCGATGCGCAGACCCAGCACCGTGGTCGTGACGCTCGTGGCGTACGTCGACGTGAAGCCGTCGTTGATCGCGTAACGGTCGGTGGCGATGGTGCCAGGCACTCCATCTGGGTTCCAATTGGCGGCGTCAAGGAAGGCGGCGCCGAGGCCCGATGGCCCGCCGTCAAACTTCACGACGGCCTGCGCCCAACTGGGCGCGGCGATCGAAACCACTGCCAATAACACAAAGTTGCGAACTACACATTTCATCATTACACAGACTCCCTCTCTTAAGAGACCAGGCGCAGCACGCCAAGGAACATAGAAGCGATGGAAAGACGGCCGCGAGGCCCTTCCCATTCGCCGCCTTGGTCGACAACCAAATCGCGGCCTACCGACAGAAACTTTCGGTGAAGAGAATTGCACGCCGACAGCGGCGCCGCAAAAACTGCGAGCGCCGCTCGGGAGCAATGGCTACCATCGCTAATAGCGGCGGTGACTGCCATCTTACGCTACTTAACCAGCAAACCTCGCCAATACGCCATTATCTGAGAATAAAACGCTTCGCTCCGCGGATTCACCGTAAGCTACGTCGCTATCAAGCTCTTACCTATCGGGGAGATTGATCGATGTCCGCACACATGCACGTTACCGCACCTGATTTCGTCGAGCTGATGACGGCGTTCCAAGGGCGGCTGTTCGGATACGTCATGACGCTTACAGGCGATCCGGATGCGGCGAACGACATCCTCCAGGAAACGAATGTCGTGCTTTGGAAGCAGTCGCTGCAGTTCGAACCCGGCAGCAACTTCAAGGCGTGGTCGTTTCGCATCGCCCATTTTCAGTTCATGGCCTATCGCCAACGACGCCTGCGCGAACGAGTCTTCTACAGCGACGATCTGCTCGCGACCCTGGCGGATGAATACAAAGAGCTCGACGAGCAGCACGATCAGCGGGCGGACGCCCTCGAACGATGCCTCGAGCAACTCGCTCCTCGGTCGCGCGACGCCATCCGCATGCGCTATGGCGATGACCTGCCGCTGGACGCGCTCGCCAAGAAGTTCAATCGCACCTCCAATGCGGTCTCGCAGCTGCTGTTTCGAGCGCGGTGTTGGCTCGTCGAATGCGTCAAACGCCAAAACGACAAGGCGGTCGTCTGATGAGTGAACCCCTCGCACCCGATAGTTTTGAATCGCTGCTGCAGCGAGTCTTCGACGGCAAGCTGACGGACGCCGAGCGCGAGTGCCTCGCTGCCATGATCGAAGCGGATCCTGCTCGTCGCGCCGCGTATCTGGAACACTGCCAATTTCACGCTTTGCTGCGGTCGGAGCACGGCTTGCTGGCCGCTTGCGCGCCGGAAGAGGGCGAAGCCGCTCCTGCATGGAGATTCCCAATTCGCTCGCGCCGTACGATTCTCGGCGTCGGCGCCGCCGCGGCCGCGCTGCTCGTCGCGGTCGGTCTGACCTGGAAATCTACCACGAGCCCGGCCGCCCCATTTCGCGGCAAAGACACGGCCGTTCTCAAGACAGCCATCGGCGTCCAATTTGCGTTCGGCGCTCACGGCGAGACGGCGACGGCTTCCGGCGCTTCGATGCCGGGCGGCGCTTATGTTCTGAAGTCGGGCATCATTGAACTGGAGTACGCGACCGGCGTGCTTGTCACCATCCAGGCGCCGGCGCGATTTGAGCTCGTCGACGAGAAGGTCTTTCGACTTCAGGACGGACGCATCGCCGCGCATGTTCCGCAACGAGGCGTCGGCTTCAAGGTCGAGGCCCCGGCGGCCACGGTCGTCGATCTTGGCACCGATTTCGCCGTCGACGCCAACGCCGACGATAATTCCGAGGTGCACGTTTTCAAAGGCGAAGTTCGCGTCGACTTGCGCGCGGCCAAGGGCGTCGCGGTCGATCCGTTGCGGTTGCTGACCGGGCAAGCGGCGAGAATTGATGTGGCCACAGGCCTTCCGGCCGGCATCGACCTCGACGAACAGCGGTTTATTCGATCGCTGCGCGCGAAGTCACGCGCCTACGCCCAGCACGTGCTCGCGCTCGGTCCTGCCGTCTACTACGGCATGGAGCCAGTCGGCGACGGCATGCAGCTGGTCGATCAATCGAAAAGTCGAGCGGACGCCAAGATTGTTCTCGGGAAGGCGACGACGCCGGTTTGGGTTTCCGGGAAAATCGGCGCCGCTTTGCAGCTTGGCGGGCCTGCCGAGAAGACCTACGCCTATGCCGCCCGCTACCCGCAAGCGACAGGCAATGAACTTTCGGTCGTGGCTTGGGTCTATGCGCGAACGAGGCCGCGCTGGGCGAGCATCGCCAAGAATTGGGCCGGCGCCCAGGATCGAGGGCAGTTTCATTTCGGGCTGCTCGACGACGTCGGCGCCTTGGAAGCCCACATCGCGGACGCGAACGGGCAGGAAATCATGGTGCGCGATTCCGAGCCGCTGCCGCTGAACCAGTGGCATCACGTTGCCATGGTCGCCGACGGGTCCATGCTTCGCCTGTATCGAAACGGACGCGCGGTGAGCGCCGTTCCCTATGACAAACTTACGAGCGATTCAAGAATTCTCGCCCTGGCCGTGGGCACGAAACTCAATTTGGAGGGCACGGCGCCGGAGGAGCGAGATTTCAACATGTGGGACGGTCGCCTGGATGAGTTGGCGATCTTCAATCATGCGCTGACCGGCGACGACGTCTTAGAACTTTACGAGCTGGCGCGCACGGCGGACTGATCCAGGGATGGCAGTGGTGCGCTTGTCGCACATCGAGCCTGGCGCGAACGATGTTCGCGGCGCTTGTGATCTTGCGAGGCTCGCTTTTCTACGTTCGGTCAGCGCTCGGGTGGTTGAAGCGGTCGAGCGAGACGACTTGTTTTGCAGGAAATGTCCGCGCGCTGCTGTCGCCGGACGGCTGTCATGGGAAAAGCGGTTTGGAATGAAAACTCGTCTGTGCAGGCTTCGATTCGCGCCGGTTTTTGTGTGGTTGATAACAGCGACCGGAACGCCGTTCGTCGCCGCCGCGGAACCTGCGCCGTCGGCCATTCCGCGCGTCGAGCGGATGCCGAGTCTTCCGCAACCATTTGCGATGCGCGACTGGTCCCAGGTAACCCGCGATTACGTCGACCTAGCATTCGATCTGGAGCAGCGCGGAGATCATCTCCCGCTCGTTCAATGGCAGGACGCAAACCACACGATGGTCGCGATGCCGGCATTCGTCGGCGGCCCGCGCGACTCCGAGGCAATCAACTATCTAGGAGCCGTCATCAGCGGGTCGCTCGTGGGCTTGGACATGCGGCGCCACCGCGGGCACGACTGGGTGGCGATTGGCACACGCTTTTTCAAGCCGGACGAGGGCGCCTACGTCAATCGCTTGAATCGCGGGACGGGGGAGTCGTTTTGGTACGACGTGTTCCCCAACGTTCTCTCCTACCAGCTCGACGCGCTTTACCCTGGCGACGAGGTTCGCGACCAACAATCGCTTACCGCCGCTCGGACCTGGCAAAAAGCGTGCGTCGCGTTGGGAGGAAGGACCGATCCGCTCGCGCTGCCGAATTTCGATCACACCGGCCTGAATCTCAGAACGATGACGCCCGTGAACCTCGGACGGATTGAGCCGGAAGGCGCGGCCGGCGTCGCGTGGTTGGAATACATGGCGTGGGTGCGGTTCAAAGACCCGAGTTTCCTCACCGCCGCAGATTGGGCGATTCGTTCGCTGGAAGAAAGGCCGGCCGAAAAGAGCCCGCTCTACGAGGTCCTGCTGCCTTACGGCGCCCTCGCTGCGGCTCGCATGAACGCCGAGCTCGATCGCGACTACGACGTGGCCAAGCTTGTGAACAGCTGCTTTGAACCGAGCGGTCCCCTTCAGGCGCGGCCGGGTTGGGGCGTCATCTCGGATCGCTGGAACGGCCTCGACGCACACGGCCTGGTCGGGAGCACCACCGACGGCGAGGGCTACGCATTCGCCATGAACACCTTTCAGTGGGTTGGCGCCCTGGCGCCGCTTGCGCGCTACGACACGCGGTACGCGCACGACATCGGCAAGTGGACGCTGAACGTCGCGAACGCCGCCCGGCTCTTTTACCCCAACGCCCATGACGCGAGACACCAATCGAGCTTCGCGTGGGCCCAGGCGCACGACGGCAAATCCGCGATCGCTTACGAGGGCATTCGCAAGTGGAAGCGCGGCGCCGCGACGGCCCGGGCCGACTATCAGACAGTACGAGGACGCGCCGTTCGAGGCGCCTTCGCATCCACGCATCTGCGGAAGGAGGCGCCGCCGGACCTTCAGGTGTTTGAAGAGACGGGCGGCGACGGAGCAGCGTTTGCACATATCTGGGAGTTCACACTGCCTCATGCGGCGGAGCGTTGGCTCGTCGTCGCGGCGGAGCGCATCGATGGCGGTCACGCTGGAAACGACTTCTGCTTTTCTTACGCGAGCAGTCCCGACGGTCCCTACGCGGATGCTTTCTCGGTGTCGGGAAAAGGCCCCGCCCAAATCGTCGAACTGCCAACCGATCTCCGGGGCAAGCTCTACGTAAAGGCCGAGAGCAGCGATCGAACCGCCGGCTGGAGCGGTTCCGACAAGCTCTCGGTCGACGCCATGGCTATTTCCTATCGGTCGAGGGTCAGCCCGTTCGCCCAAGGAGATTTGGTCGTGTCGTTCATCGATCTCCTCGACAACGCCACCGTTCCCATCGTGCTCTACCGACCCGCGTCGACGGCGACCGATCTCGGTCTCTACGGCAGCTCCCATGTGGGCGTCCTGGGCGGAATTATTCGCGAGACGAACGTTGAGGGAATTCTTCAGCTCGACCTCCTCAAGACCGACTACTACCACGCCAAGGCGTACCCGACGTACCTCTTTTACAACCCCCATGTATCGGACAAGACGGTGGAGATCGAAGTGGGTGACGATGCGCGGGATGTTTACGATGCGGTGAGTGATCAAATTCTTCAAACCAATGTGCACGGCCTCGCGCGCATCACAGTCCCGGCGGACGCCGCCATCGTCGTCCTGCTCACGCCGACGGGGGGCAAGATGGAGCAGGTCGGCAAACGGACGCTGATTGATGACGTCGTCGTGCGCTACTCATACTAAGAAGTCATGGCTGATATCTCCCGACGATTCGCGGAAAACCCGATTCTGAAGCCGGCCGACCTTCGGCCGAGCATCGACGGCATGGTCGTCGAGTGCCTGTTGAACCCCGGCGTGTTCCGGTTCAACGGGCAGACGTGGCTCCTGGTGCGCGTCGCTGAACGCCCCGCGCAGAAACCGGGCAAAACTTCGTTCCCCATCCTCGGCGGCAATGGCGAGCTACAGATTTTGGAGTTCGACAACGCCGATCCCAAGCTCAGCCTCACGGACCCGCGGGTGATCGGCTACGACGGCAAGGATTACTTGACGACGATGTCGCACCTGCGGCTGCTCGCCAGTCGCGACGGCGTCACCTTCGCGGAGGATCCCGCCTATCCGCAGATGTTCGGTCAGGGCGAGATGGAGTCGTTCGGCATCGAGGATTGCCGCGTAACCCAGATCGGCGAGGCGTTCTTTCTGACGTTCACGCAAGTGTCCGAGCATGGCGTCGGCGTGGGCCTCCGCAGCACAATCGATTGGCACACGATTCGTCCTCACGGCATGATTTTTCCGCCGCACAACAAAGACTGCGCGATTTTCGACGAGCTCATCGGCGGCAAGTATTACGCCCTGCATCGTCCTAGCAGTCCGGTCCTCGGCGGCAGCTACATTTGGCTCGCCGAATCGCCCGACCTCGTGCATTGGGGCGGGCACCGCTGCCTTGCGCACAGTCGCCCCGGCATGTGGGACAGCGGGCGCGTGGGCGCCGGCGCCGCGCCCATCCGCACGCCCGAGGGTTGGCTCGCGATCTACCACGGCGCGGATGGCGACCACCGCTACTGCCTCGGCGCGCTGCTCCTAGACCTCGACTCTCCCTGGAAGGTCCTCGCCCGCTCACGCGAACCCATCATGGAGCCGATCGCCGACTACGAACGCACCGGCTTCTTCGGCAACGTCATCTTCACGAACGGTCACGTCGTCGACGGCGACGAGGTCACGATCTACTACGGCGCCGCGGACAGCGTCATCTGCGCGGCGCGCCTTTCGATTCAGGACATCCTCGAAACTCTGCGAGACTCCTCGTCATGAACAGATTATCGCACGAGTATCGTCACTTTCTCTCTTACCCGCACGACATGCGGGTGCTGCTGATCACGAACCTCGTCTATGCGTTCGTCTTGCCGGTGATCGACATCTTCGTCGGAGCCTACGTGTATCGCAACTCGCACGACCCCACCATGGTCGTCGTCTATCAACTCGCCGCGTATACCGGCATCCCGTTTACGTTTCTCATCAACGGCTTCTTACTCCAGCGCATCAACATCAAGTGGCTCTACTCGGCGGGCATGCTGCTCAGCGGCGTCTCGATGGCCGTGATGATGTCGCTGGGCACGCTCAGCACCGCGGGCGTGGGCGTCGCCGGGCTGATGATGGGCATGTCCTTCGGCCTGTTCTGGGCCAACCGCGACTTTCTCGCGCTCTCGACGACCAACGACTCGAACCGCAACTATTACTACGGCGTCGAGACCTTTTTCTACTCGAACACGTATGTCATCGTGCCCTTCATCGTCGGCTGGTTCATCGCGGGCACGGGCGAATGGGGCTGGTTCGGCGGCGATCCCAACACCGCGTATCGAATCGTGACCGGATTTGTCTTCGCCTTGACGATTCTCTCGTCGATCATTGTCCATCGCGGCCAATTCGCGAACCCGCCGAAGTCCAACTTCATTTACTTCCGCTATCACTGGCTCTGGAACCGGATGCAACTCCTGGCGATCCTGAAGGGGTTGGCGCAGGGCTACATCGTGACCGCGCCGACCCTGCTCGTCATGCGCCTCGTCGGCGAAGAGGGCGAGCTCGGAACCATCCAGGCCGTGGGCGGCATCGTCGCTGCCTTTCTGCTGTACGTCATCGGCCGCACGACCAAACCGGCGCACCGCCTCGCGATCTTCGCCGTGGGCCTCGCGCTCTTCGCCGTCGGCGGGCTCGCCAACGCGCTGCTCTTCAACGCCGCTGGCGTGCTCATCTTTACGATGTGTTTGTTGCTCAGCCGACCGCTGCACGACATCGCCTATTTCCCCATCCAGATGCAGGTGATCGACGCCGTCGCGGCCATCGAAGGGCGCAACAAATTCACGTACATCTTCAACCAGGAATTCGGCTTCTACATCGGCCGCTTCGCTGGGTGCGTCCTGTTCATTCTCTTGGCGAACTACATCTCCCCGACCTTTGCGCTCCGCTACGCCCTGGTGATCATTGGCTTGGTGCAGCTTCTGTCCGTGTGGATGGCGAAGCGAGTCTTGGAAGGCTGCGCCGCCTTGGCGCCCAGCGTGGACGCCCAGCCAACGGGCGTCGCGCACCCTGTCTTGGCAGGCGCATGAACCGCGACGCAACGAGTTGGCGCCCAGACGATATCGTGAAGTCCGCAGGTGATGGTACCGAAGCCGAGGGACAAAAGGCCAAGTAAGCCGATCATTAAAGGGACCTCCAAGTGGAAGGAAGTCCCAAGGCGCGAGATCATAGACACAGTGTGGCAATCAACCTGTCCGTAGGTGAGAATACGTGACGAAGAACGTATTAAGATGTCCATTCGCAAGTTCGGCACTATAAAAGCTTTAGGGCCTTAACCATCCATTTGCGAAAGACTTAGCGAAGGCTAAGAAACGGATCCTGTCCTCTCGGCTCACGAAAAGGGCGCCGCCCGCGAGGCCGGCGACTTTTTTCACGCGCGTGTCTTGCCCTCGCCCTCGTCCATCTGGCTGCCAATTCTTAATCCTACAGCCCATTCCCGTACCCACGGCTCTTCCTTGCCCGCGCGTGCGCCGCGATCTAGATTGAGAGTTGCGGTTATCCGTCCTCCCTCCCTCCCGCGCCAATCGCCATGGGTCTCACCGGCTTCTTCAAATCGCTGATGGACGGCGGCAAGGTCGACGTCGCCAAGCGATACGAGATCCTCCGCGAGGCCGTTAGCGGCACCATGAGCAGCTTCTACATGGCCCGCGATCGCCAGACCGCGCAAACCGTCGGCCTCAAGATCCTCGACAAGGACAAGCACGACGCCCTCGAGCTGCGATTCCGCGGCCTCGAAAAGCCCGGCGAAGGCGAGATCGCCACGCAGTTCAATCATCCCCGCATCGTCACGACCCACGGATACGGCATCACCACCAAGGGCGAGCAATTTGTCGTGATGGAGTATCTAGACGGCCCGGGACTCAACTCGCTGATCATCGGCAAGAGCCCGCTGCTCGACGGCCATCGCCTGGCGCTGATGTCGCAAGCGGCCGAAGCGCTCAACACGGTTCACGAGGCGGGATTCATTCACCGCGACATCTGTCCGCGCAACTTCGTCTGCTCGAAAGACGGGGGTTCGCTCAAGCTTATCGACTTCGGCCTCACGGTCCCGGCCCGCCGCGAGTTCCAGCAGCCGGGCGTCCGCACGGGCACTCCCAACTACATGGCGCCCGAAGTCGTCCGCCGCAAGCCGACGGACCAGCGGCTCGACATTTTCTCGTACGGCATCTCGATGTACGAAATGTTCGCGTTCGAACTTCCCTGGGGCCGCGGCAGCGGAGACGGGCTTTCCGCGATGGGCCACGGCCAGTCGAAACCCACGCCACTCGAAAAGTATTATCCGAAAATTCACCCGACGCTGCGCGACGTGATCCACAAGTGCATCGAGCCAGACGCCGACAAACGATTCCAATCGATGAAGCTCGTCGTCAACGCCTTGCGCTCAGTGAAGCACGAAGACGCGAAGTAAGTCGTGTTCTTCCACGTTTAGCCGCGCCGCGGAGTTCCGACTGAGCGAAGCGCGTCCGCGTCACGTGCGTAACCGCGCTCCGCTGCGCCTGCGGACAGGCTCCGCGTCGCGGCTAAACAGCTTTTAAAATCCGCGTTCATCCGTTCAATCCGCGTCCCTCCGCGGCCAATTCCCCCTCCTTCCTAAACTCTGAACCCTCTTCCATGCCACTTCGCGTCCTCATCGCCGCAGTGCTCTCGGCCCTCGCCATGTTCGTCTGCGGCTGCGTCTACTGGGGCCCGGTGATGAACGTGACGTCGCGGCTCACCAGGCCGTTGCCGCCGGACCACGAGCTCGACGTCCTGGCGCCCATGCGCGCCGCTGATGCGCCCGACGGCATGTACGCCTACCCCGGACCGCCACCCGCAGCTGACGATAAGGCCGCCGTAGCTGCCTGGGAAAAGAAACAAGCCGATGGCCCGCTGCTGCTCATGGCCTATCAAAGCAAAGGCGCTCCGCCGATGGCCCCGGCGACGCTGGCCAACGGTTTCCTGCACAGCTTCGTCCTCGCCCTGCTGGGGGGCGTCATGCTGGCGACCGTCTGCCGCGGCCTCAGCGGGTTTGCTGGCCGCTTCGGCGTCCTCGCGCTGGCCAGCCTCATGGCCGCGCTCTGGACCCCGATTGGCGACATGATTTGGTGGCTCCACCCGCCCCGTTTCGCCCTTGCCGCCGTCCTCTACACCCTCGTCGCCGGCCTCCTCATGGCGGCCATCACCGCTGCCATCGTCAAGCCGTCCGCCGTGCCTGATTCACGTCCTGCGAAGCTCTGACTTTCAATCGGCGTTCAAGTCGCAACCGACAAGCTGCGCACTCAGCGCCAGTGCGTTCTCGGTCGCCGCCCCCGCAGCCGTGTTGTCGAACACGCACCAGACCGCGTCCGCCGACTGCGCCGCCGCGCGTATGCGCTGCGCCAAATCGTCGACCGCCGCCGCGTCGTAGGCCGACCAGTACATCCGCGGCGACCCGTGCCAGCGAAAGTAGGCTGTCTCTGGCGCGCCTCCCGGAACCGCCGCCGCCGCGACCAAGCTGGGATCGGCCGCCGCGCGAGCCACTGCATGCGCGACCAACAGCCGTTCGCACTCTGGAGTGAACCACGTTAGGTGCCGCGGCTCGCAGACAATCGCCGTGGACGTGCGGCCGCGCAGGTCGCAAAAAAAACCCCTCTGCCAGATCTCTTTCAAATGCCAAACTCGGGGGCAGTTGCACCAGGAGAGCCCCCAGTTTTGACCCCAGGCCGGCGACCTCGCCGAGAAATTTTTCCAGCGGCGCCTCCGCGGCGAGAAGTCGTCGCACGTGGGTGATTTCCTTTGGCGCCTTGACCGCGAATCGAAATCCGTCGGGCGTCGACCCGGCCCAACGCTCGTAGGTGCTCGTCCGGTGCGGTCGGTAGAACGACGAGTTGATTTCAACGCACGAAAGCCGTTGTGCATACCGCTGCAGGTGCGTGCCTTCGGCCGGAAATTCACCGGCGTAAGCCTTCGGCAAACTCCATCCCGCGCAACCGATGAAAACGGCTTCACCCATGCCAAGCAGGCGGGCAAATGGCGGGCCGGGCGTCTTCCGGCACTGCCAGCTGGGCGGCTTGCCCCCAATTGCAGCCCCGAAAACTCCCCGTTAGAATACTGGGCTCGCCATGCCGACCGAGTTTTCTGGAGCTATCGCGTCATGACCATCGACAAGAGCTTGAAAGTCCGCCGGGGAGCCACGAGCACCCGAAACGTCCTCACCCGCGCTGAGCGGCTCGATCGCCTCAAGGAAACCGAGCGTTGGAAGGACGGCGACTCGCCGATCGGCCTCCCCAAGGTTCGGGTGCGCAAGCTCGCGATGAAGAAGAAAAAGAAGAAGGCCAAGGAAGGTGAGGAAGGCGACGCCGCTCCTGCTGCGGGCGCGAAGGGCGCCGCGGGTGCGAAGGGCGCCGCTGCCAAGGGCGCGGGCGGCAAGAAGTAGCCCGCCCGCAACTTGCAGCGCCGTCCATTCGCCGCTGCCTGTTCGCCATCGGCCACGTGAAATTTGCAATGGCCGACGGCGGATTTGCAATCACGCGCCCGCTCAGATCCTCCACGTTTCAACGGCTCGCAGCTCGCCCTGGCCGTTTGCCGCGAGCCGGCACGCCTGCCGCGTCTGGTAATTCGTCATCAGGGCGAACCGCCCGTCGGGCGTTGTTTGCAGCGCCGCTTCCAGGCGGCCATCGAGATCGTAAAGCTGCCAGATCTCGCTAGAGGGCGTGCCCGAGCCGTCCGTCGTTCGCTCGATGCGCACCGCCACGCGCCGGCAACTCAGCTCGCGCACCTCGGCCAGTTTCCGGCACGGGCCGGCCGTAATCGTCCGCCAACGGCCGATGCGCACTTCCGCGATGCCGCCCTCGGCGTCGTGACGAACTTCCACCCGTCGCACCGCGCGGTACGAGCCGGCGCCCTCGAAATGACCGTTCGCGGCAGCAGCGCTGCCGCTGAGCAACGCCTCCATTGGCGTGCGTACGGCGACCGGTTGTGGGGAATTCTGACGACGACCTCGCATAAAGGCGACCATGTCTGCTCCTCGCTTCGCCAGCGCCGCGCGCCTGGCATTTGTTCGACTCATTGAGGAGTTGGGCGGCGGTTGATGCTGACAGAAGCGTAAGAAGGCGCCTCGATGTAACATGATGAGACGGAATTACAAAATCGCTTGTCGAGAATCCCATCGCCGAAATGGGGAATACCCGCAATCTGGCCTGATATGTCGAACTTCGGCCAAAAAACGGCTTCTGCCTATAGATCAACTGCCCCTGCGTGCTTAAAACGTGAAGCTTCGATTCGTCGAGGCCGTCTAGGGGCCGCCTCGCACCGGGCGAATCGCCGGAAAAAGTCTAGAGGGTCCAAATGTTTTCTCAAACTGTCGAGTACGCGCTGCGCGCCATGGTTCAACTGGCCGCCGAGGCGCCCGAGGCGTCCACCACACAGTCCATTGCCGAGAGCACCCAAGTGCCCGGCGCCTACCTGGCCAAGGTGCTGCAATCGTTGCGGCGGGCCGGGCTCATTAGCTCTCGACGAGGCGTCGGCGGCGGCGTTCGTCTGGCAAAGCCGCCTAAGAAGATCAACCTGCTGGAAGTGATCAACGCGGTCGAGCCGCTGGTGCGCAGCATCGAACCGCCCAAGCGCGCCGCCGGCGCATCGCTCGCCCCGCTCAACACGCGGGTCGATGCGATTCTCGGCACTTTGCAAAAGAGCCTAGCCGCCACGTCGCTTGCCGACGTGGCCGCTCGCCCCGTCAAGGCGAAACGCGCCCGATAGTGCTCCGTCATTCCGCGCGCACTATAATCACTCCCGCTCCTCGAGCCGCAATCGTGCGGCCGAGGAGGCTGCTTCTTGGCGCGATCTCGATGGTCTGTCTACGCGGCCCGTGCGCCGGGGGTGCGCGCCGGCGCTTGCACGAGCTCCAAGCACTCGCATGATGCGATAGGGGTCAACCTTTTGGATAACTCGCCCGACGCCCCATCGCATCTGCTTCCGCTGGTCGATGGCGCGTACCGCACGAAGCCGCGACGAATCTCGCTGATTGCCCGAGCGTTTCCCTCGGTCGTCTTCTTCACGAAGTTCTTCCTCATCGTCTGCCGTTCCGCGAGGCTCGCCAAGCGCGGCGGGTACGATAGCCTCGCGTGGGCCGTCAGCAGTCGCGACACGCTCGAAGCGCTCGAGTCGGTCGGCTGCCAGTTCGAGATCACCGGCATCGACCACCTGCGCGGGTTCGACGGACCGTGCGTCGTCGTCGGCAATCACATGAGCACGCTCGAGACAGCCGTGCTGCCGGTCGTGATCCAGCCCGTCCGCGAGGTCACGTTCGTCGTCAAGCAAAGTCTGATCGACTACCCCATCTTCAAGCACGTCATGCGGTCTCGCAATCCGATCGCGATCTCGCAGACGAACCCCCGCGAAGACCTCAAAGCCATGCTCGTCGGCGGGGCCGAGCGGCTCGAGCGTGGCGTCTCGGTCGTGGTCTTTCCCGAAGGCGAGCGGCGGATGTCGTTCGATCCGGTCATCTTCAACACGATCGGCGTCAAGCTGGCCGGCCGCACGGAATCGCCGATCGTGCCTGTGGCGTTGGACACCCGGGCTTGGGGGCTGGGGAGGCCGATTCCTGACTTGGGTCGCATCGACCCGCGTAAGAAGATTCGCATCGCCTTCGGCGAGCCGATCGCCGTGCACGGCCGAGGAACGGGCGAGCACCACGCGGTGGTCGCGTTCATCAAGCAGCGGCTGGAAGAATGGCAAGCCATCGATGCCACAAGCGCGGCAACTGCGTGGCCGCCCTCTGGCCGTAGCTCCGTGCTTCCCTTATAGTCGAGCGCGCTGGCGCATCGGGCGCGCCGGCGTTACCCGTCCCTATCAACGGAGACATCGCGATGGCGAACAAGGACCAAAGCAAAGGCAAGGCCAAGACCAACGCCCCCAAGCTGACCACCAAGCAGAAGAAGGAAAAGAAGGCCAAGAAGGCGGCGGCGAAGGGTCAGCAGTAGTTTGAATCTTTCGATCAACGTTGAGTTTGAATAAGCCCTCACAGCGCCCGATCAATCGGGCGCTGCGAGGGCTAGTTTTTTTGTCCGTCGCGCGATCCGCTCACTCGGCGAGCGCGCCCCAAACGACTTCCGCGTCAAGCGCCGCGGGCTCGGCGGCGAGCGCTTCGGCGAACGACGCGGCGAGGTCGTTGTTGCGTTCGTTCAGTTCGGCCAGCTCCTGTCGCGGATCGACGCGCACCTGCGCTTCGAGCCCGAGGATCGGCGCCGAGCGGACCCGAATCCGCACCGATTGGTTGACCGCCAACGGCACGACGCGGAGCGTCTGCCCCGCGACGAACCCGGCGCCCGGTTGGATCAGGTCGATCTGCAACCGCGACGTCGGGGACGCAGCCGTGCCGATGTTCGTGACGGTCACGCACAGGGCGTCGCCCTCGGCGGCGACGGCCGTCACCGTCAGGTCCGGCGCGCCGGCAACGACCACGGGTCGCGTCCGCACGGGGACCACAGCAGCGGCGGCGACCACGGTCGTTCGTCGGCGCGGAGCCGCGGCCACGGCTGTGGCGGTCCCTGTGGCGGCGGCGACGATCGCCGTGGTTCGCAGAGCGCGGCGCCGCGGGCCGGCGTCGGCGGGTTTGGGGGTTTGTAGGACGGACGCTGCGGTGAGCGCCACAAGGATCATTCGATTCAAGCGTTTCATGCCAGGTTCTCCAGGGCGCGCAAGTGCGAGCCGATTGGGTCGGTCGGCTCGCGCGCTCATCGGACGGCCACGCCGTCGATCGCCGGAGCTCTCGCGGCATGAAGCGCGAAGCGCCCGGCATACGTTACAAAGATTTAGCTCAGCGGAAATTCGCCCCGCCGCTTGCGCGTGCGGAACGTGTCGGCCTCGGCATCGTCGACGAACGTCTCGGCCGCGGGGTCCCACTTCAGCTCGCGGCCGAGCATCAGCGCGATGTTGCACAGGTGGCAAGTGGTCATCGTGCGGTGGTGGGTGTCGACGTCGGAGCGCGGCTCGCCGCGATCCGCGATGCAGTCGAAGAAGTTGGCCATGTGACCGCTGCGCCGAGACGCGGGCTTGCCCTTGCACAGCACGGCGATCCGGTCCTCGAGTTCCTTCTCGTCGCTCTCAGTCAGATCCTCGACCGGCTTGCCGCTGAGCCGTTCGCGGTTGACGAAGATCCGGCCGTCCTCGCCTTCGAACAGGATGCCGTTGGGAAAGCTCGTACCGTCCTCGCGCTTGTAGTTGTCGTGCACGCCGATCGTCGACCCGTCGGCGTACTCCAGGTTGATGTCGAACTTCACCGCCGTGTGGTAGGCGTTGGGCAGCTCGGCCTCGCCGTCGAGATAAGCGTGCCAGTCGAACTTCGCGGGCACGATGTCGGTGAACTTGCCGGCGCCGGCGATCTTCACGGGGCCCGTCTTGTCGTGGCCGAGGGCCCACTGGGCGATGTCGATGTGGTGGGCGCCCCAGTCGGTCATCTTGCCGCCCGAGTAATCGAAGTACCAGCGGAACTCTTTCTGCCGCGCCGTGCAGTACTCGGTCTCGGGGGCGCCGCCGACCCACATGTTCCAGTCGAGATCGCCCGGCGGCGCCTCAGTGGCGAATGGGCCGCCGACCTCGCTGCCTTCGATCGCGAGGTTTGCGTTCACCTTCTTGCCGAGCCGGCCGCTCTGTACCAGGGCGATTGCCTTGAGGAAGAGCTGGCCGTGATCGCTGCGCTGCTGCGTGCCGACCTGGAAGACCTTCCCCGTCTCGTGAACGACGTCGCGGATGACCTTGCCCTCGTCGATCGTGAGCGTCAGCGGCTTCTCGCAGTACACGTCGCATCCCGCGCGGAGGGCGGCGATGGCGATCGGGACGTGCCAGTGGTCGGGCGTGCCGATGGTGACGACGGAGGGCTTTTCTTTTTCGAGGAGCTCGCGGTAGTCGCCGTACATGGCGAGCTTGCCGTCGAAGTCGCGGTTGAACTCGGCGGTGTGGAGGTCGTCGACGTCGCACACGGCGACCATCTGGCCGAAGCGGGCGGCGGCGCGGGCGATCGAGCCGCCCTGTCCCCACCGGCCGCGGCTGCCGCCGACGCCGATGGCGGCGATACGGAGGTCACCAGCCGGGCCCTGGGCGCGGGCCTGGCGGCGGGTCCAGATGTAGGGGGCGGCCAGGGCGGCGGCGCCGACGGAGGCTTGCTGCAGGAAGTTGCGACGAGTGGGCATATGGGGAAGTACCAGAGTGAGTGGTGAGTTGTAAGGGTTCGGGGTTCAGGGTTCAGAGGGAGACGGGAGACGGTTGAGATTGAACCCCGGCTGGGGGGCGTTGGGGACGCGATTTTGGAGGTGAGTTTCGATTCGGGCGCTCCAAAATTCTGGGAGGGCTCGTATTCCTCGGGAACGGCGCTCGGTATTTGAATTTTGAAAACGCGTTCTTCTCTAGAATCTGGCGGAGGCACGAGTTTTCTCGCACGAAAAATTTGCACGTCGAAGAGAAAATCGCATGGATCGTTCCAAAATTCCCCACTCCCGACGCGCGATTCTTGTCGGCGTGCGGCGAATGCCGAGGGTCCGACAGATTGGCGCTGGCGCCCAGGGTGGGAATTTCGCATTTTTTGGGTCAGGAGTCAGGAGTCAGGAGTCAGGAGTCAACGGGCGACAATTCTCGCCGTAACTCGATCGGGTCTGATGCGGCCAATACGATTAGGATTAGGAGTAAGAATACGATTAGGATCGGAGGGCATTCGCTGGGCTTTTTGACCACATGTACAGTAGTGGATTGAGTGGCCCAAAACAAGGGGGTGGGAATTTTTTTAACCACGAATTTCACGAATGGCACGAATGGCGAAATCTGGCGGTGAGGTGCTTGACGCGATGGTCATGGGACAGGGAATTGCCGCGGAGGAGTTGAACCACGAAAGGGACGAAAGATACGAAAAGGGGAGACATGCAGGTGGCAGGCATGAAACGCGTGGAGCGATCGTTGTTGTGGTTCTTCGCCTTGGCGGCGGTGGTTGTCGTCGGCTGGTTTGTTGTCAACGCTTTTGCAGCCGCCCACGCCGTTGCCGAACAGTCGGCCCAGGCGGCGCTGATGGACGAAGCTGTCCGGCTGCTCGACGCATACCATAAGCAGCACGGTGAATATCCTGGGTCCCTCGAGTCCTTTGAGTGGACCTATCCGGACGGCGGGGATGCCTCGACGCTCGCCACGATGCGCTATGAGTCGGACGGTGAGACCTACACGCTGAAGGCGGAGGCCGCTTTGGGCGGCGAGATCGTTACGGGGTCGGAACTGGGCGGACGCATTACATTTCGTTGAGGCGAGCGTTTACCCGGGACTACGTCGGTGTTTGTGCGAAGGCGTCAAACCGCCAACCGAGGCATTGGTCGGGAATCCCTCCCCTAGCCCCTCCCTTCGAGGGAGGGGGATTTTGGAGCAATGCCGCCCCGCTGGGGCTCGGGATGCGCGAACGTGATTCAGCGTGGCGGCGCGCTCCGCTGCGGAACCTACGGCGGGGACTACCGCACTGCGCTCGGTCGCCACTGGCGACCGTGCTCGTTTGCTCCTTCCGCGTCGCGGCTAAACATTGATACTTTGATCCGCGTTGATCAGCTCGATCCGCGTTCATCCGCGGCCCATTGTATGATGATCGGATCGAGGTTCTGCTGCGGAGGACGCCGCGTCTCGGAACAATGGGATTGCCATGAAACTTTTCTTGTTGACGAGCCTGATCTGTGGGCAGTTAGTTTTCGCGGCGCAGCCGAGTTGGGCGCGG
>JANOIK010000853.1:0-2322 GCA_031407585.1 Planctomycetota bacterium
GGATGACGCCGGGCATGCGTTAGGATCGATGAGTCAGCCGCGCCGAATGATTTGATACTCCTCGACGACGCGGCCGCCGACGAGGTGCTCCTGAATGATGCGCTCCAGGACCTCCGCCCGGCAAGAGTGGTACCAGACGCCTTCGGGATAAACGACGGCGATCGGCCCCTGGGCGCACACCTGAAGACAGTTCGCCTTCGTGCGGAAGACGCCGCCGTCGCCGGTGAGCTTGAGTTCCTTGAGCCGCGCTTTGAGAAAATTCCACGCGGCAGTGCTTTCCTCGCGCGTCGAACATTTGGGCTTCGACTGGTCCGCGCAGAGGAAGACGTGGCGGCGAATGCGGTCGGCGCCGATGGCGGTAAACTCGTCCCAGAGGTGATCGTCACCGGGCATGGGAGAAGTTTGAGGCTAGCGGCGCCAGCACGCAAGGGCGCCGTGGGCGGCGCGATTCATGTTGTGGCGTTTCGAGGCAGTCGATAATCAATGGTGTGGCGCTGCGAGCGCAGGCGATGCGATTGCACGCCGCCCGGCGCCATCCACCTCGAGTTCGTGACCCATGAAAGCCGCACGCCCTGCCCTCGCGATGATACTTCTTGCGGTGATGGCCCGCCCTGCCGTCGGCCAACAGTATTACTATCAAGCTCCGCCCAGCTACTACCAGAACGACACGGCGGTTGGCGCCGTGGCGGGCGGCGGCGTGGGAGCGATCACCGGCGCCCTGATCGGCGGCAAGAAGAACGGCGAAGGCGGCGCCCTCATCGGCGCCGGCGTGGGCGCCCTTACCGGCGGGCTCATCGGCAAGAGCGTCGACAACGCCGACCAGCAGCGGGCGGCGTACGGCGTCGCCGCGGCGAACAATGCCAACGCCCAGGCGGCCGCACTGGCGGTCACGAATTACGACCTCGTGGAGATGACCCGCGCGGGCGTGAGCGAAGACCTCATCATCAGCACGATGCGCAACCGAGGGGGGCGGTTCGATCTGAGCCCCAGCTCGCTGATCGCACTCAAACAGCAGGGCGTGAGCGACCGCGTGGTGCTCGCCGCGCAGGAGCTGTCGACCAGCGGCGGCTACGCCCGGGCGTCGTATGCGCCGGCCGTGGCCGCTCCCGTCGTGGGTCCGCCCGTGTACTACGTGCGGCCGGCGCCCGCTTACTACTACCGGCCCGCCCCTGTCCTGCACTTCGACTTTGGGTATGGCGGCGGACACTACGATCACGGACATCACCACCACGGCGGGCATCACGGGCATTGGTAGGCCGTCTGGACCGGCCGTCAGTCGACGAACTGGTTCCACGGCGCGTCGGACATTGCCCCATTCCCAATCGTGCGAAGCTGGCGTCGATTGTGGGGAACGGACCGCGGGGATAAACCCCGCGGCTCGCTGTGGCGCGCGGCTTCTAGTCGCGAAATAGTGCGAAGCTGACGAGGTAAACTCGCCGAGCGCTGCGATCGATCGCCACGTGAAGATCGGGTCCCCGATAGGCGACGGCAGTCGGCGGAATTGTTGTGTGGCAGCGCTGCGCAATGTCCTGACGGAGGTATTCCGCGGGCCCTTCGAGGTCCTCGTTCATGCTCTCATCGTCCTCTGGCGCGACGACGGGCTCCAGCTCCAAGGCCTCGATCATGGCGTCGGCGACGTCGGGAGACGCGAGGAACACGAAACTGTTTATTGAGCCGTCGCCAAAAGTACGGAAGCAGAACTGGCCTTCGAATTTGAGCGATGCGGGAGCATCAGACCAAACAAGTGAGCGAAATGGCCCCTCCGAGTGCGGTTCTTCGCTGTAGATCATGATCGCCGTCGCCATCAGGACGAGGACGATCAGGAGGGCGACGAGCCGAACTCCAATAAACCGCCCCGCCCAACGATAAATGCGAGTCGGCATGAAAAAAGCGAGTCCGAGACCTAATCCTTAATACTCAGCAAAAACTCCGCATTCGACGCCGTCTTCCGCAGGCGCGTCGCCAGCAGGTCCATCGCGTCGGGGGCGTTCATATCGTTCAGCACTCGCCGCAGCAGGCACACGCGGCGGTGCTCTTCGAGGAGTTCAAAGGCACGGGCAACCAGGAGATCGTGCTCGACCGCAAGCTGGTCGACCGCCGCATCTGGCCGTCGATCGACATCACGCAGAGCGGCACCCGCCGCGAAGAGATGCTGATGGACCCCGAAGAACACCGCCGCGTATGCCGGCTGCGCCGAGTGCTCAACGACATGAACGCCCCCGACGCGATGGACCTGCTGGCGACGCGGCTGCGCAAGACGGCGTCGAACGCGGAGTTTTTGCTGAGCATTAAGGATTAGGTCTCGGACTCGCTTTTTTCATG
>JANOIK010000861.1:0-2614 GCA_031407585.1 Planctomycetota bacterium
GTCGCCCGCGACAACGGTCCCGCCGTTGGCGATCGTGGCGTAGTCCGACACGAAGGCATTACCGCGCACTTGCCCGTTCTCAATCCGGGCGTCGCCGCGCACGCGGGCCGACTCAGACATCGTGCCGCCGACGATCACGGCGTAGTCGTCGATGACCGCACTGCCGGTCACCGTGCCGCCCTGCACGCGGGCGTTGCCGCGGACGATCGCGCTGCCGGTCACCGTGCCGCCGGTGACCGTCGCATAATCCTCGATGCGAGCGCTGCCGCTGACCGTGCCGCCGGTTACCCAGGCATTGGAGCCGATGTGCACGGACGCCGGCACCGACACGGTCTTCCACCCGCCCATGCTGCCGTCCGGATTGGTATGCCGCACTGCGCTCCCGCCGGGCGAAGGTCGAACTGTCGGCGCTTCCGAACGCACCGGCACAGCCCCGCTGATTGCGACGCGGTAGGGAAACCGTTCGATCCTCGAGAGCCCGCTGATCGCCTGAAATGGGTGCGACCAGATGTAGTTGCGGTGGATCGACGGAATCGCGGTCACCGTGAGATACACATCTGTTTCGGCCGCGGTGAGCTCGAATGTCAGCTCGCCGCCTTGCCACGTGGGGCTGAACCGCTCCTGCGTGCTCGCCCCTGAACCGCTGATCGCCACGAGCGTCGCGTACACGCCATTGGCCTGACCGGGGTTTACGTAGCCATCGAGATTCACGGTGATCGTGTGCGATTGCCCCGCGACGCGGCCCACGGGCGTCAGCTTGATGATATTGGCGCCGTACTGCTCAGGCGTGTCTTGCTCGGGAACCTGGTACCATCCTGGGCTTGCATCCGCGGGTTCGAGGAACGTGCGGAACAATCGCGTGGTCGTGTTGTGCGCGGGAATCGACGGACTGCCGGTGAGCAGGGCGCCGTCGTGCAGCGCTTTGAACGTGACGCTGCTGGCGACGTACGCCGAATACACGTTGGCGAACTCGGCGTAGGACGAAAAGTTATTTCGTAGCACCTGCCAGGGGTCTTTTCCGTTCCCCTGGGCGTCGACGTCGCTCCACAGGCCGGCCGTTACGAACTGCGGTCCGTACAGGGGCAGCGCCGTGAGGTAATTCAAAAATGGATGCGCCTCGTAGCGGAAGTCGGTCGCCGATGCGTATCGATGCCGCCGCTGACCGTAACGGCCGTTGATGGAATTGCGCGTCACCACGTTCGACACGAGCGACGCGCCGTAGTTCGCGTGCGTCTCCCAGAACGGCCCGGAGAAATCGCTGTTGGTGAATCCTTGCGACTCGGATTGCAGCACATGCGTGAACTCATGCGGCGTGACCGTTGTATTAACGATCGTCCCCCACGGCGTACCGCTGGTCGTCCCGCCGCCCATGGCCCAGGGCGAAATGTACAGCGCGCCAAACCCTTCGGCGTCGGGCCCCGCGAAAGCGCCGCCGCCCGTGCTGACCCACATGCCCGTTTCCAACACGTACACGTTGACTTTGTACTTGACAGGGGCCGCGGTCCCCTGATTTCGGGTGCGCGGCGGAGCCATCCCGCTCTGCTCAACGATGATGTCCCACGACATCTCGAGCCGATTGAGATTCTGCTGGATCATCGTCGGGTTCACCGCCAGGCCCGACGTGTTTCCGGCGCCCCATTTGATAGCGAAATGCTCGCTCGTCAGCACGTTGGGAAAGCGGAAAATCGCCAAGTCGGCCACGCGGCCTGATTCGCGCAGCAGCCACTCCTCTTCGGCGGTCAGCGGAGCCGTCGCGTCGCGGATCGCCGTTACGTCGGTCGCGGTCAGCGTCTCGCCGTACACGCGGGCCTCGTCGAGAAACCCCGCAAACCCGCGGTTCGCGCTGCCCGTGCCGTCATGGAATCGCGTCGTGCCGTCGACGCGCCCGAATCCAATCGCGGCGGCGCCGCCAATGGTAGCGCCGTTTCCGGCGCCGAATTGTACGCCGTCGAGATACGCCTTGAGCCCGCCCGCCGCGAGCGTCCCTGACGGCTCGAGGGTGAGCGTCACGTGGTGCCAGCGACCGGCGCGGATCAGATTCGTGTTAACGAATGTGCCGCTTGACCAGCCGGTGACGCCGTTGTTCCACGCGCCAACGTACAACAGGTTGTTGTAAATATAGATGTTGACGCCGCGCGTCGTATCACCGGCCTCGAACAACACCATCCGCGTGGCAGTGTTCGAACCTTGCGTCACCGGTCGCGTCGTATCGGCTTTGAACCAGAGCGAGACCGATTGGACCGCCGGCGCACTGGCTGCGGCTACCGTGGCGCCGTCCGCGTCGCTGTACAGCCGCAGCGCCCCGCCGCGAGTGCCGGCAGTCGCCGCCCAGGTAGGCGCCCCTGTCAGCACGCCATCAAAATCATTCTGCGAATCGACGATCGTTGTGCCGGTGGTCGAATCAAACTTCCAATCCGCCAGGGGATCGCTGGCCAACAAACAACGCTGCTCCAAGAGCTCCGCCGCTTTGAGCCGACGGCGCCACCTTCGCTCATGGGCCCGCATAGAAACCTCGTGTTCTGTCCCGAACGGCCGCGCATGCTGCGCGAACCAGTCTCACGCTCCGAGGCCAGCATAAATTGCTTTGTGCACAAGGTCAATAATGCGGCGGCGG
>JANOIK010000925.1:0-3585 GCA_031407585.1 Planctomycetota bacterium
CAAGCGAACCGAAGGCGCCGTGGCGACCTTCATGAACGACAAGGTCTTGCGGTGGGGCCTCGACCGTGAACTGGATTTGGTCCGCCTTGAACTGCAGAACGTCGCGGCCGCGGTGGCCCAGCTTACGCCGCCGGGAGAAAAGCTTTCCAAGGTGAAGCTCGATTCCGAGACGAAGACGCGCGCGCTGGTCGCGGACAAGCTGAAATTCCTGGACGTCGCGTTGGCGACCATCAGAGATCGCTACGCGATGTCGCCCGACGAGCAGGCGATTCACGAACGGCTTTACGCCGAGGAGCGCGCGCTGCTCAAGGTGGTGAAGCAGCCCTCGGACGCGAAGTTAGCGAAGCCGCCCAAGCCAAGCGCCGGCGGCACGACCATGGGTCCGCCGGCGTCGGGCTCGTCGACACCGGGCGCGCCCGCGGCGGGCGCCCCCGCCACGGGCGGCTCGACAGCGAATCCGCCGGCGGCGAGCACTCCGCGAACAACTCCCGCTAAGCGCGCCGACGACTGAAGCCCCACGCTCTCGACTCACCACGCAGGACCGCGAGGTAACGCACGTGTCCGATCCCATACGCATCAGCGACGCCGATCTCCGCAGGCCGGAGGTCAACGAATATGTCGAGATGCAGCAGCTCATGCGTCGCGACGCGGGGCCGATCGATGCGCAGCCGTGGATCATTCGCGTGATTTACGCGAACTGGTTTTATCTCTCGATGGCGTCCATGGCGGGCGGGCTGGCGGCGTGGGCCTGCTTCGAGCCATTTCTGGACGACCGCATCGCGGCCCAACAGCAAGAGGAAGGATTCGCGACCCTCGCGTGGGCGCTCGTGTTTCCTTCAATCACGGCAGCGATCGGCTTGGCCCTCGGCGCGACGGAAGGTTTGATTTGTAGGAATCTCTTACGGGCGATTCGGTGCGGGTTTGTAGGGCTCGGAATTGGGTTCCTCGGCGGCTTGCTCGTACTCATTCCGGCGGGGCTTATTTTTGGGTTGATGTCGGAGGTTGCCATCGGACTCTCCAAGGACATTCAGCCCGATGAGATGCCGACAGGGCTGGCTCTGATCGTCCTAATGATGGGGCGCGGCGCCTACTGGGCGATCGCCGCCATTCCCGCCGGCATCGGGCAGGGAATCGCGCTGCGCGAACGCAAAGTCATCATCAACGGTCTCGTGGGCGGCATCCTTGGCGGACTGGTCGGCGGATTGCTGTTCGATCCCGTGTATTTGCTGCTGACCATCGATAAGGAGAGCGGCGCCCTCAGCCGCGCCGTCGGCTTCGCAGCGATCGGATTTTTCGTCGGTTTGTTCGTCGGCCTCGTCGAAGGTTGGACCAAGACCGCGTGGCTGCACATGCGCAAGGGGCCGCTCGCGGGCAAGCAGTTCGTGATGTTCAAGGACACGACTGTGCTGGGCAGCTCGCCCAAGGCCGACATCTACCTGTTCAAGGACGACGCCATCGAGCCGCGGCACGCGATCGTGACCAACCGCGGCGGTCGGTTCGAGATCGAAGACTGCAAGACACCCGACGGCACGTACGTCAACGGCGTGCCGATCACGACGCGCATGCTGACCGACGGCGACCAGATCGTGCTGGGCAAAACCGTGCTCGAGTTTTCGGTGAAGGAATCGGGGGCCCGCTGACGAGTGGCCCGCGAAACACGCGAAAGGTCGCGAAAGAAGAATAGGAAAAGTTTATTTGGGAAAGTGCCTTGATCCCGCTTTCGCGTCGTTTCGCGTGTTTCGCGGGATAACTCTTCTCTCTGCCAAAAAAATTCGGAAACTCCGCCGTGGTTATTGAAGTAATTTGTACGCATTGTCGCGCCACGCTGACGACCAACGAGTCGAAGGCCGGGCTTCGCGCGAAATGTCCCAAATGCCGCGGCAAGATTCAGATTCCGGCGATCACGCCGTTGACTGCCGACGATGTCGTCGATGCGGAAGTTGTAAGCGTCGAAGACGCGGTGATTGGCGAGAAGCACACGGCGATTGATCGCAAGGCGTGCCCCGTTTGCGGGGAGCAGATCGCCAGCCAGGCGGTCAAATGCCGCTACTGCGGCGAGATCTTTGACAAATCGATGGTGGGGGTCCTCGGCCTATCCGGCGCGCGCGACCCCGGATGGAAGCAAGTACGGGCTGGACTTTCGACGATCTATATCTGCTCAGGAGTCATCTTCGCGGCGATTTGTGGCATGGGCGTGCTGGGCGGCATTCTTGGGGGCGCGGGGGCTTTGGGCGGCGACGAGCAGCCGCCGTTTCTTCCCATTGCACTTGGCGTGAGTACCGTGGCCATCCTTATCGCCGGCATCGGTCTCATCGTGGGGCAGGGGCTTTGTATGAACGTCCCCAAAAGTTCGGGAGCGCACGGTTACGCCGTTGGTGCGTTCGTTGCGATGATTGCGAGCGTCATGCTTTCGTTTGCGTCCGTCTCCGCTCAAGGGGATTCGCTGCGACTGGCACGGAGCCTTGCGACTCTCGCGGGTATGCTTCTATTTCTCCTATTCATTCGTAAGGCGGCCGATGCCTTGGGCGCCATCGACGTCGCACGCAGCGCCGGTCGATTGGCGTCGTTTGGGCTGGTCTTGGCCGTGACGCTGCTCGTGTCATTATTTTTAATGATGGCTGCAGTTCGCGGATCTCAGGGCGAGCGCATCGAGGATTCTTCGTCGCTCGCAGTGCTCGGCATCGTTTCTCTCGTTGCTCTCATTGGCGTGTTTGTAGCGGTCATTTGGTTCTTGCGGGTCCTGCGAGGACTCAGGACGGCCATCGACCGTGGAACTGGATCGTAGGCGTCAGGTCGCGTACTTGCGTCTCGGCGTGGAAAGTCATCGATCACTAACCGACGGAATTTCTAGGGGAGACCGCCGTGGCTATTGAAGTGACTTGCGCACATTGTCGCGCCAAGCTGACGACTGATGAATCGAAGGCCGGCCGTCGGGCGAAGTGCCCGAAGTGCGGGGGGGTTATTGAGATTCCCCTGGCGAGCGCCTCGCTGGCGGGGGACGACGAGGTGCTGGACGCGGAGATCGATCCGTTCCGCGGCCTGGCGGACGACGAGTACCAGCTCGAGGCTCCGCCCGCGGCGCCGTCGCCATCGTCGGCGGGTGGGAGCGCCCCCGGGGAGCGCCGGCCGTGCCCCATGTGCGGGGAGATGATCGCGCGCGAAGCGGTGAAGTGCCGGTACTGCGGCGAAATTTTCGATCCGGTGCTCAAGAAGCAAGCGAAGAAGTCGCAGGGCTACGCCGAGGACGAAGATCTCTCCGTCGGTGAGTGGGTGCTGGGCATCCTCTGCTCGCTCATTGGGTGCATCGTGGGCATCATCTGGATCATCCAGGGAAAGCCCAAGGGCAAGAAGCTGCTGTTCGTCTCGCTGGCGGCGTGGGCCGTTTGGTTCGTGATTCAAATGCTCATCGGCGCCATCGCGAACCAGTAGCGATAAACCTTGGAAAGCGGCGCTCACGCCATGCCTGGACCCATCGTCACTTGCTCCTGCGGCGCCAAGGTGCGCGTGCCCGAGGGCGCCGCCGCGTCGTTTCGCTGCCCGCGGTGCAAGGCGGCGATCGCGATCCCGGGGCAGGCGCCGCCGGCG
>JANOIK010000999.1:0-8185 GCA_031407585.1 Planctomycetota bacterium
CGACGATGTCGTTGACGTCGTGATCTCCCATCGCGTCGTCGCAGTCGGTCAGGAAGAAGATCACGTCGGGCCGCAGGTTCAGTGCTGCAATCAGAGGTCGCCGACGTTCGGTGCCACCGGCGGCGACGACGCCGCGCACAAAGTCGGCGGCGAGTCGCTTGTTCGCGTCGCTCGCAAACGGAACCCGCCGCTGGCCGCCGGTGAGGTCCCACGCCTGCATGTCGTTGTTGAAGAAGATCACCTGAAACTGGTGGACGCTCGAGAGCGCGTCGAGACTGCCGATGAGCTGCTGCTTGGCGACGGTCAGCGGGGCGCCCTCCATGCTGGTCGAGCGATCGAACACGTAGACGAACCGCGTCCCCTCGCCGCGGGCGCCGAAGACCGTGACGGTCGCTTGCTCGACGAACCGCCTGAACTGCTGAGTGCGGGCCGGCGCAGCAGCGGCGCTGGCGGGCGACGCGCGAGTGGCGCTCGGCGCGCCGAGCGACAACAGCGGCAATCGCGGCGGCGGGGCTAACAGCGCCGTTGCATCTTCGGTCGGCGCGACCACCCGCGTGGCGTCGTCGTCGCCAAGATCCTCTGGCCTCGCAGAAACATCCTCGGCGTCGCCTGACGCCTCATCCGCGGTTTCGAGATCAGCATCCGCCTCCTCCGCATCGACCGCGGCGCCATCGGAAAGCCCCACGATCATCGTCGGCGCCTCCGTCTGGCGTCGGAACGAACCCCGGCCGAGCGTCGTCCACGACAAGTACGCCACGGCAACCATGAGGCAGGCGTGCACCCCCAGCGACGCCATCCACGCGGTCCGGCTTCGCGGACGTTCCACTCGGTGTTCGAAGAGATGGGTGGCCATGCGAAAAGGCGACGCCGATTGTCTAGCGGCTGCCCCGCGGCACGTTGCGTGAGTCACTCAATTCTAGCCCGCTTCTGCCCAAAAAACGAGCGCCGAGCTAGGCGCGACGGTGTTCGGGTCCCAAGCCCCGCGCTATACTGGTCATCTCAAATTTGGCCAACATTTTTTCCCCTCGCCCCGTTGCTCGACACGCATCGCACAAAGGCGCCTTCGTGAGTCTCTCTGTCATTCACTACCCGCACCCCACGCTGCGGCACGTCTCGCGGCCGCTCAAGCGCGTCGACGCCGAGCTGAAGCAGTACATCGCCGAGATGTTCGACCTGATGTACCAATTCGAGGGCGTTGGGCTCGCGGCGAACCAGGTCGACCTGCCGTACCGCGTGTTCATCGCGAACGTGGAAGGCGATCGCAACGCCGTCGACGCCGAGTGCGTGTTCATCAACCCCGTGATCCTCCGCGGCAGCGGCCAGGCTGAGCGCGAGGAAGGCTGCCTGAGCATCCCCGGCGTGTACGCCCCGGTGTCGCGCAAGGAGAAGGTCACCGTCCAGGCCTACAACCTCGCGGGCGAGGAAGTTTCCGGCGACTTCGAGGGCCTGTTCGCGCGCATCGTGCAGCACGAAATCGACCACCTCGACGGCCAGCTCTTCATCGACCGCATCGAGCCGCTGCAGCTCGCCGACATTCAGGGCCAGCTCGAAGAGTTTGAAATCGACTTCGAAAGCAAACGAGCCGTGGGCGAGATGCCGACCTACGAGCAAATCGCGGCGCGAATCGCGGAACTCGAGCGCCTGCGGACCTGAAATATTGACCACGGAGGCACGGAGGTCACGGAGAGCGGAGTGTTTAAGAAAAGTATTCCTCAGTGTCCTCCGTGCCTCCGTGGTAAATCATGCGGTTGGTGATGCTAGGAACGGGTCCGTTTGCCGTGCCGACGCTGCGCAGGCTTGCCTCGTCGCGACACGAAATCGCCAGCGTCATCACGCGGCCCCCGCGAGGTCGCCGCGCTGAAGCGCCGCCGATGCAAATCGCCGCCGAGGCGCTCGGCCTCCCCGTCTGGCAGCCCGAAACGATCAACGCCGAGGACGCCTGCACCGCGCTTCGCGGTTTAGCCCCCGACCTACTGGTCGTCTGCGACTACGGCGAGATATTGAAGCCGCCGGCGCTCGCCGCGGCGCGTTTAGGCGGCGTCAACCTCCACGGTTCACTACTCCCCAAGTACCGCGGCGCAGCCCCCGTGCAGTGGGCCATTCTCAACGGCGACGCCGAGACGGGAAACACGGTCATCCAAATGACGCCCGGCCTCGACGCGGGTCCGTGCTTGGGCATCGAGCGCCTCGCGATCGATCCCGACGAAACGGCGGGTGAGCTCGAAGCACGCTTGAGCGAGCGAGGGGCGGCCCTCACTCTGCGGGTCGTCGACGAACTGGAAGCAGGAACTGCTAAGCCGCAAACGCAGGACAAGCGCGCGGCCAGCAAGGCGCCGCGGCTCGAAAAAGAGCACGGCCTCATCGACTGGTCGCGATCTGCCGCAGACATCAAGAACCAAGTGCGCGCCCTCGACCCCTGGCCGCGTGCGTTCACGAGTTGGCAACGCGCCGCCGGCGAGCCGCTGCGGATCATTCTGCACCGCGTGCAAGCGGTCGCATCGCCCGCGCCGGCCGAGGCCGGGACCGTGGTCGAAGCCGGCCCGCGGCTTCTCGTCGCCGCAGGGCAGGGCGCCCTCGAACTCACCGAACTCCAGCCCTCCGGCAAACGGATCATGCCCGCCGCCGACTTCCTGCGGGGCTATCAACTCGCGGTAGGCGCCCGCTTGGGGACCTCGTAAACGAAGCTGCCAGCTTCGTCCCTCCCCGGCTTTTCGGCGGCTAACCGACGAAGCTGGCAGCTTCGTTTACGGCCAATTCCCCTCGTCCGCCGCTCCCCCGGCGCGGTATGATGATGGGTCGCCGCGGGGATCGCGGCCCTGCGAAGGAGTGAAGCGATGGAACGCTGGGACTTGCTCATTTTGATCGTGGCCGGCTATGTCGCCGTCGTGTCGCTCGTGCGGCTCATGGGCAACCGCCGCAACGAACTGGTCGCAAAAATTCGCACCGAGATTACTAAGCAGCGCGCCGCCGCGGCCGCCGCGCGCGAGGCAGAGGAAGAAGCAGAACGAGACGCCGCCTAAAACGGCGCGACGAGAATCGGCGCATTCAACGCGCAGAAAATAGCCCCCGGCGCAAGCCGTGGGGTTTTGAACTTGAAAACGCCAACGCCTTCAAACCCCCGGCTTGCGCCGGGGGCTAATGTGACTTCGAGTTCAGCGCACCAATGACAAAGAAGCTCTACATCGAAACGGTCGGCTGCCAGATGAACGTGCTCGACAGCGAGCTCGTCGTGGCCAGCCTGCGCCGCGAGGGGTACGAGCTCACGCACAGCACGGGCGACGCCGACACGATTCTGTTCAACACCTGCAGCGTGCGCGAGCATGCTGAGGAAAAAATCTACAGCGCCCTCGGCCGGCTCAAAAACGCCAAACGCCAAAACCCGCACAAGATCATCGGCGTCATCGGCTGCATGGCGCAGAACCACCAACGCACCGTGTTCGAACGGGCGCCGTACGTCGACCTCGTCGTCGGCCCCGGCCAGTTGCACCAGGTGCCGTCGCTGATCGCGAAGGTCGCCGCCGGCGCCGGGCCGCAGATGGAGGTGAGCCTCGGCCGCAAGGACGGCAGCCGCGACACGGTCGAGCGAAGCCACGAGAGCTTCGACCCGTTGCGCGACCCGTCGATGCGCCCGACGCCGTTCCAGGCGTACGTGCGGATCCAGATCGGCTGCGACAAATTCTGCACGTACTGCATCGTGCCGAGCGTGCGCGGCCCCGAGCAAAGCCGCCCGCCCGCGCACATCCTCGCCGAAGCGCGGCAGCTCGCCGCCGAAGGCGCCAAAGAGATCACCCTCCTCGGCCAAACCGTCAATAGCTATCGCCATCGCGACGGCGAGACGACCACCCGCTTCAGCGACCTGCTCGCCGCGCTGCACGATGTCGACGGCCTCGAGCGGATCAAGTTCGTCACAAACTACCCTAAAGACATGACGGACGACGTGCTCGCCGCCGTGCGCGATCTACCGAAGATCGCCAAGTATCTGCACGTGCCCGCGCAGAGCGGCTCGGACGAAGTGCTGCGCCGCATGAAGCGCGGCTACACCGTCGGCGACTACCGCGAGATGCACGCCCGCATCCGCGACTGGCTTCCCGAGGCCGCGGTCACCAGCGACTTCATCGTCGGCTTCAGCGGCGAGACCGACGCGGATTTCGACGCCACGTGCGACTTGCTCCGCGACTGCCGCTTCAAGAACAGCTTCATCTTCAAGTACAGCGAACGCCCCGGCACGAAGGGCGCCGAGCTGTACGCCGACGACGTGCCGGAAGAGGTGAAGCGCCGCCGCAACAACGAGCTGCTCGCCCTCCAGAACGAAATCAGCGAAGCCGACAACCACGAATTCCTCGGCCGACAGGTTGAGGTGCTCGTCGAAGGCCCGAGTAAAGCCGCCGTCCGCCACGCCGAACATGCCCACGAGGGTGGCACGTCCCAAGTCGGCGCAGGGCGTGGTCCGGGCAGCGCGAACGATGATGGCGCCACGCCCGGCGGCGGACCTTCGAGCGTGCCACACGCAACTCAACTCGTCGGCCGAACGATGTGCGACCGCATCGTGGTCTTCGACGGCAACCCCCGCCAGGTGGGCCAAATCCTGCCCGTGTCGGTCTACGACGCCAACGCCCACACCCTTTTCGGCGCCGTCGTCACGCAGCACGTCGGGCCAGAGCTCTTCACCCTCGGCGTGTAGCTTGATTCCCCCGCGCTGCGGTGCGAGAATAGCGAGTTCCGTAGTCGAGGCGGCATTCTCTGAGGACGGATTCAGCGCTCCCGCTGCGCCGTGGCGCCCCTCGCGCCGGGTAGAGGATGTTGCAACTCGCGATGCAGACCGACCGCCTACGTGCCATTCTCGATGCACCGGCCGACGCCGAATCGTGGCTGCGCCCGTTGGGCTTTGCCGACATCCGCACGGCCCAGGCCAACCTCGTCCGTCTCGCGTCCGCCGGCGTCCCCCTCGATCTGCTCGGCACGCTCTGCGAGCAACTCGCCGCCGTGGCGCCGCGGCTGGCCGACCCCGACATGGCGCTCAACAACCTCGAGCGCTACATCCTCGCGTGCCGCAGCCCGCTCGCGGCCACCGCGCTCTTCGAGCGAGACCGCAACGCCCTCTGGCCGCTGCTCATGCTCTTCAGCTCGAGCCAGACGCTCGCCGACCAGCTGTGCAGCGACCCCGAAAGCTACGACCTGCTCCGCGTCACCGGCGGCCGGGCCGTCGCCCGCGACGTACTTGTCGAGGAGCTCGTCGCCGATGTGCGCGCCCTCAGCCACGAAGACGAGGTGATGGCCGCGCTCCGCCGGTTCAAGCGCCGCGAGACGCTGCGCATCGCCTACGGCGACATCGTGAAGAACCATTCGGTGGCGAAAGTCACGCGGCAGATTTCGTACGTGGCCGACGCCGTGGTCGAGGCCGCGGTCGATTTCGCCATCCGCCAGGTGGGCGAGAAGCAGGCCGCCCGCAACGGGCGCGGCGCCGCGCCCCCGCGGTTCGTGGTGCTCGCCCTCGGCAAGCTCGGCGGCCGCGAGCTCAACTACTCCAGCGACATCGACCTGGTGATGCTCTACCAGGACCCCACCGGCACGAGCGGCGCCCCCGAGGGCGACGGCGTCGAGTATGCCCAGCGCATCGCCCGCGAGGTCATCCGCCTCGTCGGCGAGCAGACCGATCTCGGCTTCGCCTACCGCGTCGACATGCGCCTCCGCCCTGACGGCCGCCAGGGCCCGCTCGTCGCGCGCGTCGACCACGCGCTCGCCTACTACGACACGCGCGGCCGCACCTGGGAGCGGCAGGCCTACATCAAAGCCCGCGCCATCGCCGGCGACATGGAGCTCGGCAAGGACTACCTGCATCACCTGCGGCCGTGGATCTACCGCAACTACCTGAGCCTCGCCGACATCACGGGCATCAAAGGGCTCAAACGCAAAATCGAGAAGCACGTCGAAGACGCAGGCATGGCGGGGCGGAACGTCAAAACGGGCCGCGGAGGCATTCGCGACATCGAGTTCGTCATCCAGTTCCTCCAGCTCCTCAACGGCGGCGCCATCCCCAAGATTCGCACGGGCAACACGTTCATCGCCATCGAACGCCTGGCCGCGGCGGGGTGCCTCACGCACCAGGAGCAGACGATCCTCGAAGAGAACTACAGCTTCCTGCGCAAGGTCGAGCACCGGCTGCAGATCATGTTCGACCTGCAAACGCACGACATGCCCGTGAGCGACGACGAGCTCGCGAAGCTGGCCCGCCGGCTCAACTACAACGCCGCCAACTCGCCGCTCGCCGCCATCAAGAAGGACTACGCCGAACGCACGACCGTCAATCGCAAGATTCTCGACCACCTGCTGCACGACGCCTTCCCCGAAGACGCCGAGACCGAGCCCGAGATCGATCTGGTGAACGACCCCGAGCCGTCGCCCGAGACGATCCAGCGCGTGCTCGGCCGCTACCCGTTCCGCGACGTGCCCGCCGCGTACGACCATCTCATGTCGCTCGCACGCGAGAACGTGTCGTTCCTCTCCACGCGGCGCTGCCGGCTGTTCCTCGCGTCGATCGCCCCGCGGCTGCTCGCCGCCATCAGCCGGGCGCCCGACCCCGACGCGACGCTCGTCAGCCTCAGCCGCGTCAGCGATTCGCTCGGCGGCAAGGCCGCGCTGTGGGAGCTGTTCAGCGCCAACCGCCCGACGCTGGAACTGTACGTGAAGCTGTGCGCCGCGTGCCCCTATCTCGCCGGCCTGCTCACCAGCAACCCCGGCATGATCGACGAGCTCATGGACAGCCTGCTCGTCGAGAAGTTGCCCGACCTCGCCCGCCTGGAAAAAGCCCTCGCCGAACTCACGCACGGCGCCGAAGACCTGCCGCGCATCCTGCTCAGCTTCAAGCACGTGCAGCATCTCCGCGTCGGCGTTCGCGACCTCGTCGGCAAAGACGACATCCAGGACACGCACCGCGCGCTCGCCGACGTGGCCGAGGCATGCCTCCGCGAGATCGCCGCGAGCGAGACCGCCCGCCTCACTGAAAAATGGGGCGAGCCCACTATCGGCCCGCTCACGCGAGACAAAGACGCCCCCCCGCCGACCGACCCCTGGCTCCCCGCGCCGCAGGACGTCGGCGCCGGCTGCGAGCTCATCGTGCTCGCCCTCGGCAAGCTCGGCGGCCGCGAGCCAAACTACCACAGCGATCTCGACCTCGTGTTCCTCTACGAAGGCGACGGGGCCACCGAGACGCGGCGTCGCGGCGCCGGCGGAGTTGGTCCGGGCGGAGCTGGCGGCGCCAACTCCACCAGCAACAGCCACTTCTTCAGCGAGCTCGGCCAGCGAATCATCAAAACCGCCAGCCAGTTCGGCCCGCACGGCCGGCTGTACGAGGTCGACCCGCGGCTGCGTCCCACCGGCCGCAGCGGCGCCCTCGCCATGCCGCTCGACGGGTTCGTTCGCTACTTCCGCGAAGGCGGCGGCCAACTGTGGGAACGCCTCGCCCTGTGCAAAGCCCGCGTCATCGTCGGCTCGCCCACCGCCGCCGAGCGCGCGCTCGAAGCCGTCACCGCGTCGATCCACGCACGCCCCTGGCGACCCGAGGACGCCGCCGAAATTCTCGCGATGCGACGCCGGCTCGAAGAGTCGGCCTCGCCCGAAAATCTCAAACGCGGCCCCGGCGGCACGATGGACGCCGAGTTCATCGTCGAGATGCTCGCCCTCAAGCACGGCGCCGCCCGCCCCGAGGTCCGCCTGCCCGGCACGCTCGACGCGCTCGGCGCCCAGGCCAAGGCCGGCGTCCTCGCCGCAGACGACGCGAACTTCCTCGCCACCAGCTACCGCTTCCAGCGCAGCGTCGAAGCCAGAATCCGCCTCATGGACGCCGCCGGCCGGCACGAGTTTCCGGACGAAGAACCAGAGCTCGAAAAGCTGGCGTTCCTGCTCGACTACGCCAGCGCCGAAAAACTCGCCCGCGAGATCCAAGAAACCCGCCGCGAAACCCGAGCAAGATTTGATAGAATCTTCGCCACGGCCGCGGCGGCCCTCTCTTCTTGACCTTCCGGCTCCCTCCCCCTGGAGGGGAGGGCCAATCCTGTTCGGCACGCCATTTGCGCCGTCAACTGGTCAACTCCAGGAGACTGTCGGGATGGCGAAGTCGGAAGGTGAGGAAGTGGTGCGGCTGGAGGGCCGCCGGCTGATCGAGCCGGCGCGGCGACTGCTGGCGCGG
>JANOIK010001032.1:0-3366 GCA_031407585.1 Planctomycetota bacterium
AGGTCGCCGCGGCGACCGGGCGCACCACAGAAAACCCCGCCCTAGCCGCCGCCCACGCGTGCAAGGCTAAGTTCCTCACCGCAATGGACGATGACTTCAACACGGGCGGCGCCGTTGCCGAGCTGTTCGAACTCGCAAAAATCGCCAACCGCTACTGCGACGAGCACAACCTCGAAGGCGGCGGCGCCGACAATCAGACCATTGGCACTCTCACGTTGCTGGCGTCGACGATCAAAGAACTCAGCAGCATCCTCGGCCTCTTCCGAGGCGAGCCCGCTTTGGCGGGCGGGCAAGGCGCCGGCGACGAGTTGCTCGGCAAGGTCATGCAGATTGTGATCGACCTGCGCGCCGACGCCCGCAAAGCGAAAAACTTCGCCGTGGCCGACGCGATCCGCGACGGGCTCGGCCCCACGGGCGTGAAGCTCGAAGACCGCGCCGGCGGTACGGAATGGACCGGCGGGGGCGATGGCGCCCTCGACGCGATCATGCACCTCTTGATCCAGCTCCGCCAAACCGCCCGGGCGAACAAGGACTTCGCCACCGGCGACGCGATCCGCGACCAGCTCGCGGCAGCAGGCGTCAAGCTCGAAGACCGCCCCGGCGGCGCCGAGTGGACGCGGGGGTGATATAATGAAGTGCGAGCCGCTCTTCGCGATTTCGTAGTCGTATCACATTCTGTTTTGAGGCGTTTATGACGAGATCCCTGCAACTAGCATTTGAAAAGGCCTCAAGTTTGCCTTCGGACAAGCAAGAAGCGTTCGGTAGCTGGATGCTTCACGAACTGGAGTCGGAGCAGCGATGGGACGAGCTTTTTGCTCGCTCGCCCCAGTTGCTTGAAAAGCTCGCCGCTGAGGCTATTGCCGAGGACGACGCAGGTCTCACAGAACCGCTTGATCCCGACAACCTATGAAATCTCGCAGGACGCGACGATTTCGCGATGAGCTCGCCAAACTGCCCGCCAACGTTCGCAATCAGGCGGCCGAAGCGTATCGGCATTTTCAAGACGATCCTCATCACCCGAGTCTTCACTTTAAGAAGGTGCATCCGAACCTTCCGATCTACTCCGCGCGTATCAATGACAACTATCGCGTTGTCGGGCAGATGCGAACTGACGCCATTGTCTGGTTCTGGATTGGCAAGCATGAGGAGTACGAGCGGCTGCTGAAGTCGCTTTAATCGTCATGCGAATCCTCGGCATCGATCCCGGGCTCAACACCACCGGTTACGGCGTCATCGACGTCGAGGGCCGGCAGGTGCGGCTTGTCGAGGCGGGCGTCGTGCGCGGGAAGACCAAGGGATCGCTCGCCTCGCGGCTGCAGGAAATTCACGACGGCGTCGCCGATGTGCTCCGCTCGCTCGAGCCCGCGGCGGTCGCGCTGGAAAAACTCTACACGCACTACGACCGGCCAACGACCGCGATTCTCATGGGCCACGCCCGCGGGGTGATCGTGCTCGCCGCGGCGCAGGCGGGCGTCCCCGTGCACGACTACGCCGCCACGCAAGTGAAAAAAACGCTCACCGGCAACGGCCGCGCCCCCAAGACCCAAATGCAAGACGCCATCCGCCGCGAGCTGCGGCTCTCAAAAACACCCGAACCGCCCGACGTCGCCGACGCGCTCGCGATCGCCCTGTGCCACGCCTGGACCCGCGAGCGCGTAGGGTAAACCAACTCCCGTTAGCCGCGCTCACGGAGGTCCGCCGCAGCGGAGCGTTTGCGGCGCGGTTCGGTATGCCACGCGCTCCGCTCCGGAAGACCTCCGCGTTGCGGCTAACACGATTTCCAAAATCCGATCTACTGCCGACAGCCTCCTATGATCACCAAAATTACCGGCACGCCGCTCGCCGTCTCCGGCGATGTGCTTACGCTCGCCGTTGGCGCCTTCGAGTACGAAGTGCTCGTCCCCGAGTTCGCGCGCCGGCAGCTTCAGAACCAGATCGGCCGCGAGACCAGCCTGCACACCATCGAGTATCTCGAAGGCAACCAGATGGCCAGCCGACTTACGCCGCGGCTCATCGGTTTTTTGAACCCCAACGAGCGCGAGTTCTTCGAGCTGATCTGCCAGGTCGACGGCGTCGGCGTGAAGAAGGCGCTGCGGGCGATGGTGCGCCCCGTGCAGGAGGTCGCCGCGCTCATCGAGGAGCAAGACGCCAAGGGCCTGTCCGCCCTGCCCGGAGTCGGGCCAGCGACCGCCGAGCGGATCATCGCGAAGCTGCGCCGCAAGGTGCCGAAGTTCGCGCTGCTGGTGGGGCTCGACGTGCCCGCGGGGGTTGCGACGGAGCGCGACATTCTTAGCGAGACGTTCGACGCCCTGCGTTCGCTCGGCCACAGCGAGGGGGACGCCCGGCGGTTGCTCGACGACGCGATCACCCGCAAGAAGAAGTACAAGGACGTGGATGAGCTGCTTCGCGCGGTGTATGAGCAACGGCATGGGGGGTAGCGTACGATCGCGGCCTCGGCGGTGGGCCCCCGGTCATTGACCGGGGGCTAAATGGTCGGCCGGTTGCGCCGGTTGTTGCGACCTTCCCGTTCGGCGTGGTGGCCTGCCCCGCCGCGAGGCGTATGATTCATCGACCGATTTCCGATCGTTCGACTAAAATGCAAAGGCCCGCCGAAAATCGAACCGCGATTCGCAAGTTGTGGCGCGTGGTGCGGCTGCTGCTGATCGCATATTTGCTCATCATCGTTATGTTCTCCGCCTTCGAACGCTGGCTCGTTTATCCGGCGCCCCCGCCGAACGGGGCGGACTGGGTCGCCGCCGGCCTACCGCACGAAGACGTCGAGTTCACCGCCGACGATGGCACGAAGCTGCACGGCTGGTACGTGCCGCACCCCAATCCCCGGGCGATCGTCCTGTTCTCGCACGGCAACGGCGAGCACGTCGCCCGCACGGCGCCCACGCTCGCCCTGCTCCGCGAGCGCGCGGGCGTCAGCGCCTTCGCCTGGGATTACCGCGGCTACGGCAAGAGCGAGGGCAAGCCCACGGAAGCCAACCTACTGGCCGACGCCCGCGCCGCGCAGCTTTGGCTCGCCAAGCGCGAGGGCGCCCGGCCCGAGGACGTCGTGCTCTATGGCCGCTCGCTCGGCGGGGCCGTCTCCGTGGGCCTCGCCGCCGAGCACGCCGTGCGCGGCATGGTGCTGGAGCGAACCTTCGCGGACATCGTCGACACCGCGGCCCACCACTTCCCCTGGCTGCCGGTGCGATGGATCATGCGGAACCGCTTTCCGTCGATCGAACGGATCACGGCCTTCAAAGGACCGCTGCTGATGAGCCACGGCACGGCCGACCGCATCGTGCCGTTCGAAATGGGCAAGCGGCTGTTCGACGCCGCGACCACGCCGAACAAGCGCTTCTTCGTCGTCGAAGG
>JANOIK010001330.1:0-4404 GCA_031407585.1 Planctomycetota bacterium
GGCACAGGCTCAGAATTGCCAGAAACCTTCTCATGTTCAAACTCCTAAAAAGTGTAACTGTCCCCCGCATGAAAAGCGTCGCCGCCGGGTGTCCGACGCGACGTACATGTCCAGTCGAGTGGCCTCCCTCTCCAAGCCACATCTGCCAGCCAGTGCTTTAAGGCAATTCTCGCACCGGCGCTGAGTATAACGAGTGTTCGCAGGCGAAACCCGACGGAAACCCGCGGCGAAACGCGTGGCCGGGCCGTCTAGCCAGGGTGCAAACCCCGTGTGTTGTGGCGAGTTTCGAGCGATTCTTGACGAGTTTGGCGGAGGGTGCGCGAAGTTGCGGGGGGGTCGTCGGCGTTCGAAATGTGGGAGTCGAGGAGCACGCTTGGCATGCCGCGTGCTTGGGGGTGGGTGTTTTGGTATGCTCGACCGGCGGTCAAACCGATGGGTGCGCGAGCCGGCCGCAACCTGCTGGGTACGGCAGGATTGAGCGGAGCGGGGCAGGGCGGGCAGAGATCAGAGTCGTTTGCGAGAGGCGGTATTCCACATGGCGACAGCGCCGCGAGCGGTTTTGATCACCGGCGCTTCCACGGGGATCGGCCGGGCCACCGCCGAACTGGTCGCCGCCGCAGGTTTTACCGTGCTGGCGGGGATGCGAAAGGGCGCGGCAGGGGCGCCGGGCGTCGAGCCGCCGGCCGGGTGCGAGCGACTGGAGCTGGACGTCACCCACCCGGATGACGTGGCGGCCGCCATCGCATCGGTCGCCGCGGCGTGCCCGCAGGGGCTGTTCGCGCTGGTGAACAACGCCGGCATGGCGCCGCCGGGACCGCTCGAATTGACCGACCCGGACGAGCTGCGGCAAGTATTGGAAGTCAACACGGTCGCGCCGTTGCGGATGATCCAGGCGTGCCTGCCGCTCTTGCGGCGCGGCGGCGGGCGGATCATCAATATGTCGAGCATGAACGGCACGGTCGCGATGCCGATCGTGGGGGCGTACTGCGCGAGCAAGTTCGCACTGGAAGCTCTTTCGGACACGCTGCGCATGGAGCTGCGCCCGTGGCGGATCCCCGTGACGGTAATTCGCCCCGGGCAGGTGAGCACGGGGATTTTCACGAAGGCGCAGGTGGAGCTCGACGGGCGCTCGCAGAAGGTTCCCGCGGCGGTGGCGCCGGGGTACGGGCCGCTGTTCGAGCAGGCCAATGTTTTCAACGCGCGCGGGGCAGCGGCGCGGACGCGGGCGGAGCATGTCGCGCGGGCCGTGCTGCGGGCGCTGCGATCGCGGCGGCCGAAGTCGCGGTACTACGTCGGAGCCGATGCAATTGGGTTGCAGATCGCTAAGGAGTGGCTGCCAACGCGGCTGCTCGATTGGGCGATGACGAAGGCGATGGGGTTGTCGCGTCGTGCGGATGCGGCGACGAACGGGGATGAGGCTCAGACGGCGCGGACTCGGCCTTGAGAAGTGACGCGTCTGCGCGATGAGGGAGTAGCGGGAATCCCTCCCCTAGCCCCTCCCTTCTAGGGAGGGGGATTTCGGAAGCGACCCGTCCGAAGTGGGAATGGGCGACGAGTTACTCGTCGTCGGAATCTTCGGCGGTCGCGGCGCCGAGTTCGCCGCGGTAGACCTCGAAATTCTTGATGAACAGCTTGCGCGCCACCAGGCGGTCTCCCGGCAGTTTGTTCCACATGCTCGAGACGATCGGCCGGAACCGACCGCCGGCGCGCTTCTTGGTCTCATTGGTCATCGGGCCGAGCGTAAGCACGAGGCAGCCGCGCGTCAGGGCCAACTCGATCGCGGCCGAGATGAGGTTGTGGTAGGCCTTGATCTCGTGAGACTCGACGTAGTTGAGTCCGCCGTGGCACTGCATCAGGCGGTCGCCGTCTTCGAGGCAGCTCATGAAGCCGACGACTTTGCCGTTCAGCCGTGCGGTGAGCACGATCTGCCGCAGCGACGCGATGGCTCCGGGGCACGTGAGCACGTCGTTGTACGGGACTGTGAACTGGCTGTGCGCGGCGCTCGCGTCGAGGCAGGCCATCACGGCTGCGTGCAGTTCGGGGTTGTCGCCGATGATCCCCTCATAGACATCGATCGTGGCGCCAGCCTTCGTGAACGTGTCGCGCTCGCGGCGGAAGTTGCGGCGGCGGTTGCGCGACAGCGTCGCGAGATACTGATCGAGAGTGTCGCAGCCTTCGAGCACGACCTGCACCATCGGCAGCGTGTGGAACTGCGCGTAGCCCTGGTCGGCCGCCCACGCGGCGTCTTCGGGCGGCTCGGAGATCCAGATGGTGTCGACTTTCTTTTGCTTCTTCAGGAACGCGGAGATCTCGCGCTTCACCGCGTCGCGATCGACGCCCGGCGTCGTGAGGAACGGCGAGCAGGCGTCGTACGCCATGAACGCGGTGTCGAGCAGCAGCGTCGTCTTGCGCGCGAGCGGGCCCAACAGCAGCCCCAGCCATTTTCGCAACGGCTGACGAAGCAGGTCGGTCGCCTTGCGTTTGCGGAGCCGCACGACGGGGGCGACGGCGACCAGACGTTCGCCGTCGTACGCCTTGGCCCAGAACATTTCGGTGTCGCGCGTGGAGTACGGGAAGTACTCGGTGCATGCGGCGACCGCTTCGCCGGCGCCGACCTGGGCGCGCTCCGCCGCGGTCAATTTGGCGTCAGCGGCGACGCGAAACTGAGACGGCGGCGCGTCGAAGCTCCAAGCCATGAAGGCAGTCCCTGCGATAATTAGGAAACTCGGATCAGGCCGCGGAGGCCGGTCCGGGAGGCCGGGGAAGGCAGTCCTGCCCGCGGCGGCTATCAGGCCGGCATCGGCGTTCTGGCATACTATATGCTAGCCCAGGATTCTGACCCGCCGGCTGTGCTGGTACGGTAACGTACGCAGTCTGGCGACCCCCGTTTTTCCGCGTAAACCTCCCAAATTGACGATCCCCGGGCAAATGGGTAACGTAAATTAGCCTAGGTCAAATGAGTCGTGGCTATGCGTTAGGGATTATTTAACGACTGATTTCGTGCCAGATTCCGCTAGCAACGCGCGGCCATCAGGGCTTCGACGTTGTCCCACCCCTCCGCGGATTCCAGGGACGAATTTGAGCATCCGCTCGACGGCTGGCTGGGCGCCTCAAGGCCCGGTGAGTCCCATGCGGAGCGTTGGAGGGCGACAGTGTCATCGGTGACGCAGTTCACAGCCGAAGAGCATGACAGCCTGGAAGAGACCGGCTTCCTCCCGCGGATGCTGTCGATTCCCTTGGCTGGCCTGAGCATGGGCATTGCCGGCGCACTGATGACCGGGCATTTGCCGTGGTCGCCGGCCGCGCCGTGGATCGTCGTCGCGCTCGGCGCGTTCACGTCGATGATGATGTTCTGCTGGACGAGCGCGCTGCACGAGGCCGCCCACCAGACCTTGTTCAAGAGCCGGTGGATGTCCATCGCGTTCGGCCGACTGCTCGGCACGTTGATGTTCACGCCGTACACCGGCTACCGCGAAGTTCACATTCGCCATCACGCGTATCTGAACACGCCGCGCGATTGGGAGCTGTGGCCATACGCCGATCCGAAGGCGTCCCTCGGTTTCCGCCGCGCGTTCGTATGGTTCGATCTGTTCTGCGGCGTCATCGCGGGACCGATCATTTACGGCCGGATTTACTTTCACCGCGACTCGCCGATCAAGTCGCCGGAGATTCGCCGCACGATTCGCAATGAGTATTTGGGAATCGCGGCGATGTGGGGCGGCATCTGGACCTTCGTGGCGCTGCGGCACGACTGGGCGGCGCACTTCGCGGTCGTCCTCGGGCCGATGTATCTGGCCGCATTCATGCAGACGTTCCGCAAGTTCACCGAACACCTGGGCATGGCGAGCTTCGACCCGCTGCAAGGCACGCGCACGGTGCTGCCGCGCAAGTGGCTGCTGCGGCTCAGCTCGTTTCTGAATTTCGACATCTTCGTCCACGGCCCGCACCATCGGCACCCGCGGCTGACGCACAATCGGCTGGAGTCGACGCTGGACGAATACCGCGTCGCGAACCCGAGCGTGGAGTACCCGACTTACACGCGGTACTGGCAGGCGATGCTCGCGATGGCGCCCTCGATGTTCCGCAACCCGGGCTGCGGGGTGAACGCGGGGACGCCGGCGGATCAGGATCCGTACCGCGATGGGGCGGATGATTTCGCCAGTGATGTGATGGCGAAATGACGGACCCGTCTCCGTGCGAGGTGGCGGCGCCACGTCGCCAACTCTCCAACAACTGCATTTAGGCCCAACGGGCCGGCAGTTCATAGCCAGGGGCGTGAGCCGATGCTTTTCAAGCTAGCGATTCGATGATCTTTCTTGGAGGATTTTGTAGGTGGAGACGTGTTTCCCGCGTTGGCCGCTTTGGCGCTTGGGCGGCGGCGTCTTGCGGGGCGGCGGGTTGGCG
>JANOIK010001060.1:0-1540 GCA_031407585.1 Planctomycetota bacterium
GCAGTTGGTCGAACCGCAACGGCTCGATGGCGATCGTCACGTGCTCGGCAAACTTCTCGTCGAGGACTTCGTGCGACAGGATCTCGACGGTCGGCTCGGTGAACGTCATGACCACCATCTCGGTCTGAGATTTTTTGCCGACGTGGATCGGGCCGAAGTCCAGCCGCGACGGCTCGAGCGTGGTGCTGGTGACGACGTCGCCCTCGACGGTGAGTTCGAGCCGCGAGAGCTTGCTGTCGGTGGTGGTGAAGTTGGCGCCGTGGCGGAAGGGGCCGACGGCGGCGGCGGTCCACTCGAGCTTGATCTCGGTCTTGGCGCCAGGAGCGAGGGTGAAGATGACGCCGGGCTCGATGGGCGCGCCGTCGCGCAAGACCTTGGTGCACTTGCACGTGTGCGAGACGTAAGTGACGGTGAGCGGGCCGCCGCCGTCGTTGCGGATCGGATAGCCGTGGCTTTGGACGGCGCCGACTTCCATGCGACCGAATTTGTAGACAGTCTCGGGGGCGACGGCTTGGGGGTCGTCGGAGTTGACCGCGGCGTCGGATGCTTTCACGTGGTTGTGGCCGGCGTGAGGGTCGGCGGGAGGGTTGCTCGCGGCAGCGGCGGCGGGGGCATTTGCGGCCCAGGGGCGGGCTTCCCAGTAACCGACGGCGGCGCCGGCGAGGATGCCGATGGCGGCGGTCGTGGCGAGGAACACGAGAGTGTTTTTCATGGCAGGACCGAGTGCGGGGAGAAGAGGCGCGGGCTTCACTCGATTTTACGAAGCGGCGCGGCGGGTCGTCAATTTAGCGCGAACGCCGGAGGGGAATGGGCCGCGTATGAACGCGAATTCGGCGGATGTGTGCGGATTTTTGAAAGACTGTTTAGCCGCGACGCGAAGGTCTTCCGTAGCGGAGCGTTCCGGCACGAGATACGCGGACGCGCTCCGCTGCGCCTGCGGACAGGCTCCGCGTCGCGGCCAAACAATTCCAATTTTTGATCCGCGTGGATCCGCTGAATCCGCGTTCCTCCGCGGCCTATTCTTACTCTTAGGCGCGCGTGGCGCGGAGCACATCGCGGCAGCGGGTGAAGAAGGCGTGGAAGTCGGGGCGACGGTAGTCGGGGTAGGTCCAGTCGTGCGGCTGCCAGGCGCCGCCGCGGTAGGCGAGCGTCACCTCGGCGTAGATGCCGTCGGCGAGATAAATGCGGTGGGCGTGGTCTTTGGTCGAGGCGAGCACGAGCTTGGCAAGCGTGATGTAGCCGGGGTCGAGATTGAGCGGCCGAGGCTCCGGGTGGAGCGCGGCGGCGGCGTATTCGGCTTCGCACTGGTTCGTGGCCAGCTTGATCGCGGCGAGGCGGCCGGGGTCGATCGGCGTTGCGAAGGCCCAGAACTGCTTCTTGAGATCGGCGCCCATCTCGGCGGCATAATAGTCGGTCTCGGTGAAGTCGAAGGCGTCGCTCACCGCGGCGGCGGGGCCGAAGTCACGCTCGGCGCGGCGAAGGCCCCAGGCGAGGGCGTCGTCGTAGCGACTGCTCGCGGCGATGAGGAGGAGCACAGGGG
>JANOIK010001062.1:0-2819 GCA_031407585.1 Planctomycetota bacterium
GTGAGCGTCGTCTTGTTCCACAGCGACGTCAACGTATCGTTGCCGGCCGAGTCGTACAGGTTGACGAGGTCGGCGCCGCCGCCGCTATGCGCTGTTTGATTCTCGATGTTGTTCGCGGTGACCGTGAGCCCGGTGCTCACGAACGTCGATCCGGTCGCCAGCAGCGTCACCGTCTCGACGGCGGTCGATCCTTGATACACAATCGAGTCGGTCCCGCCCGCGCCGTCGATGGTGAACTGCGTGGCGGCGCCCGCGGCCCACGGGTAGCCAATGCCGTTGACCAGGAGCACGTTCGTCGCGCCCGCAGTGAACGTGAACACGTCCGCCCCGGCCGTGCCCACGGCCGTGACGTTCAGGCCGGTCTGCGTGACCAGGTTAACGAGCTTGAAGTCCACGTCGCTGTTGGCGCCCGTAACGCGCACAAAATAGACGCCGCCCGCCGTGGCCGTGACGTCGACCCGCGCCGCCCCGCCGCTTGTCGTGCCATTAGAAATCAGTTGCAGATTTGAGTTGTACAACCCGACGTTGACGTTGCCCGCCGCGGGGTTGAACATGCCAACCGCCGTGAGCAGCCCGGCCCGCGTCGCCGTGACGCGATACCACGTCTCGCCGTTCACACCCACATTGTTCACTTCGTTGAACGCCACGGTCCCCCATTCGGTGAACGTGAACGGCGCGGTGGAGGATAATACCGACGCCGCGGTGTACGTGCCCAAAGCCGTCGGCGACGACAGCCCGACGGTGTAGGTCTGCCCCGCGACGACATTGAACGCAATTTGTCCGGCCGCGCTGGGGCCCGCGGTCGCGCCCCACACCTGCCATGTTGGAGCCATGCCCGCGGAGCAAGTCGCCGAAAACGTCACCGTCCCGGTCGACGCGGCCGTAAACTTGAAGCAATCGACGTCGGTCAACTGCCCGATGCGGCCCGCGGTCGAGGTCGCCCCGGTCATCGTCCCCAGGTTGTACGCCAACGCCGTCGTCGAACCAAAATCGTCCGCCGGCATCAGCGAGTCGATCGCCCGGCCGAGATTGAGCCGCTTGTAGTTCTGGTTGGTCGCGGCGTCGAAGAACGTGTCCGCCGTCGCCATCATGTGGTTGTAAATCGTATCCTGGTTGATGTTCGTCATGCCGACGAACTGCATGGCCTGACGAATGAGCGCGCTGGCGCCAGCCACGTACGGCGCCGCCATGCTCGTGCCGCTCATCGTCGTGAAGTCGTCGGCGACGCCGTTGTTGTTCCCCTTGTAGTCGGGCACGGTACTGGTGATGCTCTGCCCCGGCGCCCCGATCGCGCGGCCCAGCCGCTGGCTGAATGTGCTCATGGCGCCGGCGTCGGTCACCGACATCACGGGCACGACGTATTGACTCGCCGCCGGATAGCTCAAACCGGCTGTGTTGTAGGTCGCGTAGCTGTTGCCCGCCGACACGGCAATGAAAATCCCGTCGGCCTCGAGCTGCGCGAGCTCATCCTCCAGGTTCGCCCACGCGGGAATCGCGGCCGAATTCCAGGTCGACACGCCCAGCGACATGTTGACCGCGGTGATCGGATTCTCAAACGCATTGCGGTTCGTGTGAACCCACCGCAGTGCGTTCTCGATCCAACTAAAAAAGCCCTGCCCCGCGTCGTTGAACACGCGCAGGCCCACGAAGTCGACGCCAGGTGCCACGCCGCTATTCGTCGAGCTGCTATTGCCGATGATGCCCGACACGTGCGAGCCGTGCCCGCCGGAGGCGCCGTCGTCGTAGGGATTGCCGTCATTCTCCTCGGTGAAGTCCCAGCCGCCGACCACGCGGTAATTGGAGCCCAGACCGCCGCCGAGGGCGAAGTGATCCCACGCGATGCCGCTGTCGATCACCGCCACGGTCTGGCCGATGCCCGTGAAGCCGTAGTTCGTTTTGACATTGTTCCAGCCGGTGAGCGTGTGAGCGCTACTCAGCATCTGGTCGACGCTGTTGATATAGTCGTCGAGCGAACCCCCAAGGCTCGTGTCGATCAGAAAGTCCGCGTCGCCAATCAAGTGCTGGTCGACCGGCGGCAGGTCATCGACTTCGTCGAAGTGAAACGCGGGGACGTCGTCCGCCGTCGTGGTCTGCTCGACCAGCGGGGGATCGGTCTCGGAGAAGTGCTCGGCGAATTGATCAACGCTCGGCAGCAGATCGACGAGCGCGTCCGCCGACATCACGCGGCGATCCTCGAGCTGCTCGATCCGGCCAAACGCTCGCGGTGCATCCTTGTATTGCCGACCCATGCGCCCATCCCCTCTAGACGTTCGTGCGCCGCCCTACGATCGCGGCGCACAGAGTCCTGGGCGCAGCAAGGCATGCCGAGAAGAACGTTGGCTAACACCAGCAAGGAAAAGTGTTGTGATGCGGCCGCAGAGGGGCGACGGCCAGATCGTGACGAGGTACGACCGCAGCGTTGGCCCGACGTTACTTGGGGAAGAGCGTCGAGCGCTGCGGCCACTGAAGCTTAGGTCAGGAATTCCAGCCGCGGCGGGAATGCGTCCGCCGGCGAGGGGGGTGCGTGCCGCTGGCGGGCATCCGCACCCGGCACGTTGTCGAAACTCCACGTCGACGCGCGCCCGCGCTTCCCAAGGGCAACATCGGTGCTGCCGATTTGCTGCGTGCGCTCATCGACCGTGGAGCGTTCACCACGCGCGCATTTCCAGCCGCCACTTCGGCCTCAATTGGGAAATTAAGAGAAGTGGGGCCCCGCGCCCTACCCGCCGACTCGCGCAAAGAGATGGTCGAGCGCGTCGACGTCGACGCTCGACGCACCCCCCAAGCTCTCCGAAAGAGCCAGCGCATCCAGCCGCGCC
>JANOIK010001078.1:0-5880 GCA_031407585.1 Planctomycetota bacterium
CGCCGAGCTTCAGAAGCTCTGGCTTCGCGAGATGAGCGACGAGGCGCGCGGTAAATCGGCTTCGCTCTGGAAAAAGTACGCGGCAGCCATGCACGACCGGGACTTCCAGCTCGGCAACATCGGCCTCACCGCGACGCCCGCCGAGCTCACGTTTCCCCCGCTGATGATGGCCGCGGATATCCAGGCGCGACTTCGTCCCGGCCAGGCCCTGCTCGTTTACCACGATACCTCCGACGGCTTGCTCGGCTTCTTGTTTACGTCGCAGGCGGCGTCCCAGTGGAATTGCGGCTCCAGCGTCGAGGTCGGCGCCCTGGTCTCCAAGCTGCTTCGCGACATGGGAAACACCGACCCCAATCGCGAAGTCACAACCGATGTGCTCGCGGGAGACGAATGGCAGGCGGCGAGCGAGAAGCTCGCACAAACGCTGCTCGACGGATCGTCCTTCTCGCCCGCCGACACGACCGAGCTAATCGTGATTCCCGACAGCGTCGTTTGGTACGTGCCCTTCGAAGCGCTGCTCGCCGACGTCGACGGCAAGAAGGCGCCGCTGATTTCGATCATGCCGGTTCGGTACGCGCCGACGGTTGGGCTGGCGTTCCGCTTCGACGGCCAGTGGCGCCGCGTTCAGCGCACCGGCGTCGTCATTGGCGAGATGGTCCCGGGCGATCAAGCGGACGACCGCGAGGCCGCGGCGGCGGCGCTCATCGCCGCCGTTCCCAATCCGATGCCGCTGGAACGGCCGGGCGTGACCGCGTCGCCCATTCTTTCGTCACTGCTTGATGCGCTGGTCGTGCTCGAGGACGTCGACGCCAACGGGCCCGATCCGTTTGCGTGGTCGCCGCTTCCGATCGACCGCGTCGAGGCGGCCGGCTCACTCGACCAGTGGCTCGCGCTTCCTGGCGACGGCCCGCAGCGCGTGCTGCTGCCCGGGATGCACACGATCGCCGAACGCGGCGGCAAGGCCGCGCGGCGTCGCGGCGCCGCGGCGCCCGGCAGCGAGCTGTTCAGCGCGAGCTGCGCCCTCATGTCGGCTGGCGCCGAAACCCTACTGCTCAGCCGTTGGCGCGTGGGCGGGCATTCGACGCTCGACCTCGTGCGCGAGTTCGTCCAAGAGTTGCCGCACACGGCCGCGGCCGCGGCCTGGCAGCGCAGCGTGCAGCTTGCCCAAGAAACACCGGTCGACCCGGCCAGCGAGCTGCGCGTCAAAGCCGGCCGGGCGCCCGTCGAATTGACGGCCAAACACCCGTTTTTCTGGGCCGGCTACTTAGTCGTCGACAGCGGCTGGGAGCCCGAGGAAAATGAGCTGCAGGAGGATGAGCCAGGCGAGCAGCCGCCTGCCGAACCGGCCGTGCTGCCGCTACCGGGGGCCGCGGCCCCGGCCGAGCCAGCGGCCGCCGATGCCTTGCCCGCTCAACCGCAGCCGCCCAGAGCGGCGCCCGCCACGCCGCCTGCAGTGCCACAACCATGACGCCCCGCTTCGTCTTCGCACTCCTCGCCTCCATTGTTGTGTGTGCGCCTGCGCGCGCTCAGCTCCTTTCGAAATGGACGGTCACTCGCGTCAACCACTTGGTGCTCACCCCGCCGGGGGGCGTCACCGTGCAACAGATGAGCGGCGTCACCTACAAAGGGCCCGAGGGCGGCGCTCACCGCTTCCTCGCGGTCGAGCAGATCAAGGGCGAGCTCCTCCAATTCGATGTGACGATTAGCGCCGCCGGCGGCGTGACAGGCATCTCGAATGTCGCGGCGATCGACATCACCAGCTCGGCCGATTTGGAGGGCATCGCTTACACGAACAGCACGCGAAATACAGTGTTCGTGAGCGATGAGACGGCCGCGGGCCCGCGCGTGCTCGAAATCAATCTCACGTCGGGGGCGACCGTTCGTTCATTGCCGATCCCAAACCCGCCTTTCTCCGGCGGCAACACGTTGCCGAACCGCGGCTTCGAGTCGCTCACTCGCAGCCGCGACGCCACGGAAATGTGGACCGCCAACGAAGAATCGCTAACTATCGACGGCGACGCCGCGACGCCCACTGCGGGGACGATCGTCCGTCTCTTGCGGTTCGACGTCGCCGGCAATACCGTGACCACCGCCCAGCAGTACGCCTACCCGGTCGAAGCGATGCATGGGACGTATTTCATGGGGCGCGGCCAGAGCGGGTTGTCCGATCTCACGCTGATGCCGGACGGCACGCTGCTCGCGCTCGAACGCTCGCTGGCGAGCGGCTCCTTGGCGTACCGCAGCCGGATTTTCGAGATCGACTTTGCCGGCGCGACGGACGTCAGCACACCGCCGCTGGCGAGCGGACTCATTGGGCAAACTTACACGCCGGTCGCTAAGAGATCATTTTTCGACGACGCGGCCGACGGCGCCCTCGGCCAGAATCTCGAAGGATTGACGCTTGGTCCGCGGTTGGCCAATGGCAGTTGGCTTTTGTTGGGCGTCGTCGACGACCAGCCCGGCGATCTCGACACGCTTAGCGCCAACACGATCGTCGCATTTATCGCGACTGCCAATACGACGGCGGATTTCAACGCCGATGGGCAGGTCGACGGCGACGACTTACTGAGCTGGCAGCGCGGACTCGGTAAGCCCAGCGGCGTGAAGCTTGCCGACGGCGACGGCGATCGCGATGGCGACGTCGATGCGGCCGATCTACAGCTCTGGCGGACGGCCTTCGCGGCGCCCGTGGGCGTTCCCGTGCCCGAGCCGAGCGGCGCCTTGCTCGCCGCAGCAGCGCTCGTCACACTTCAATCGTGCCGTCGCCCGCGGCATCGCTCCCCCTCACCCGCCCGAGTTCCCACCTGATGGTTCGCATCGCTCTTGCCGCTTGCATCGTGGCCGCAGCCGCCGCGTCGGCTCCCGCCGCCAATTGGGAGGTCGATCGCGTCAACTCCGTGACGCTGCCCAAGCCAGCTTCGGGGAACGTGCGCGAGATGAGCGGCGTCACCTACGTGGGGCTCGAGGGCTCGGCGCACCGCTTCATCGCCGTGCAGCAGAACCACGAGAACGTCGTCCGCTTCGACGTGACCTTTACCCCGGCGGGTGGGATCGCGAGCATCGCGAACGTTGTCAACATCCCGATCGACGACGACCTCGACTTCGAAGGCATCGTCTACACCAACGCGGCGCGCAACAGCGTGTTCGTCAGCGAGGAAACCAATCCGGGTATTCGGGAAATCAGTCTGAGCGGCAACGGCAACACACTGCAAGTCGTCCCCATTCCCAGCGTCTACACCAAACGCCGCAGCAACAAAGGGCTCGAGTCGCTCACCCGCACCGTCGACGATTCCACGATGTGGACGGCCAACGAAGAGGCGCTCACCGTCGATGGCCCCGCGTCCACTGCGAATGCGTTTACGCCGGTTCGCCTGCTGCGACTCGACGTCACCGGCGACACCCTAAAGGCGGGCCCCCAATTCGCGTACCACGTCGAGCCGATTCACAGCACGATGATGGCCAGCCGCAGCGGGTTGTGCGATCTCGTGGCGATGCCCGATGGCACGCTGCTCGCGCTGGAACGATCAGCCGCGGGTGCCGTGCCGGCGTTTCTCAATCGCATCTTTGAAGTCGACTTCACCGGGGCAACCGACGTCAGCCAGAGCACCTTCGTGGGCGGCCTTACCGGCCAGACCTACACGCCGGTCGCCAAGGATCTGCGGTGGTCGGGCGCCGTCGACGCCGCCCTGGGGCAGAACTTCGAAGGCCTCGGCCTCGGACCGCGACTGCCAAGCGGCGCTTGGGCGCTCATCGGCGTCGTCGACTCTGGCAGCGACGCCGGCAACACGGTCGTCGCCTTCACCGCGACGGCCAACGTCACGGCCGACTTCAACGGCGACGGCGACGCGGACGGCGACGACATGCTCGCCTGGCAGCGCGGGTTGGGCAAAGCGATCGGCGCCACGCTGGCCGATGGGGACGCGGACCGCGATGGGGACGTCGATGCCGACGACCTCGGCATTTGGCGCGCCGCCCAAACGCCGCCGCCTGAAGCTGCTGCTGTCCCCGAACCGGACGGGGCGTCGCTGATGCTGTCGGGCTTCGTGGCCCTACCGTTGCGGCGGCGTGCGAAAGCGGGTGAAGGGAATCGAACCCTCGCCTAAAGCTTGGGAAGCTTTCGTTCTACCATTGAACTACACCCGCGGCGATGCGTTTCAGTTTATCTTGCGCCGCGAGCCGGTGGCAAGCGTCTCGCCGCGTGCTTACCGACTTTCCTCGGCCGGCGCGCCCACGGCGTCCGCCACGGCGCTGAGCCGCTCGGCGAGCGTCGGCTCCTCGGACGCCTCGGCGTCGAAGTCCGCTAGGAAGTCCGCGTCGCGCCCGGCCAGGCCGGTCGCCAGGGCGAGGACGTCGCCCATGCCTCGGAGCGGCTCGACGTGCATTCGCTCGGCCTCGGAGAGAGATTCGTGGTACAGCGATATGAACTGGTACTGCGCGGCGAGTTCCTCGACCTCGCCGACCAGCGCCTCAAGCCGTTGCGGCGTTGGCTCCTCTTCGGCGACCAGCGCCGCCTCGGTCTCGGCCAGTTGCTGATGGTAGCCGCCGATGCGCGCGTTGAGTTCCGCGAGGTTCACCTGCACCGCCGCGGGCTGCGCCACTTCAGGTTCGCTCGTCGGTTCGGCCGGCGTTAGTTCGTAGGGCGAGATCGGCGGCGGCTGCGATGCGTCGACCACGGCCTCGACGGGCGTCGAGTCGACCAATTCAGCCGGCGTTGTCTGGGTAGTGGTCGCTGCGGGCGCGATGGCGATTGAGTGCTCCGGCGGCGCAGCCGGTTCGACCGCGGACTCCGTTGCAAGCGGCTCGGCTTCGGACACGGCGACGATGAACGGTTCGATCACTTCGGCGGGTTCTTCGACAACGGGCGGCGCCGGCTCGGGCGCCGTTGTGATCTCGACGAGCGCCGGTTCGGGCGTCGCGGCAGGTTCTTCGACATTTACCGGGGCCGGCGGCGTCACAATGATCGGCGGCTCGGCGCCGAACTCGGGACGCGTGGGCAACTCGCCGCTGCTGCCGGGCATCGACTGATCGATCGCGGCTTCGAGCCAATCCGCGAGCAGTTGGTTGTCGTCGGGCGACTGCGGCGACTCCCGCCACGCGGCGAGCGTTGCGTCGAGTTCGGCGATCCGCGTCTTGTGCGCGGCGCCGTCGTGGCGCAGCGCCATGTCGAGCTGGTATCGCAGGTCGGACTCGAGGCTCGCGAGGCGGTCGGCGTGCGGCGGCGGGGGCTGCTGCGCCGTGACGGCGGCGCCGAGCAAGGCAACGGCCACCAGCGTGCTGATGACGGCGGTCAGTCGTTCGCCGGTCGTGGATTGGTGCATGAGCGTGCGTGAGCCAGGTGCGCAGGGTGAGCGACAGGGGCGCGCACTGAGAGCGCCCGCGCAAGGGTAGGGCGGCGTGTCGGGTTGTCAAAGAACTGGCGGCGACAGCGAGGTTGCTGGGGCCGGGTAGGAGGGTTGTGTCTGTTGTGCCGCGCTAAGCCGCAAGCGGCGGGGGTCAGCCGTTGCCGATGCCGTGCCGTTTGGTCCGCGTCAGGCTGCCGAGCAGCATGTCGCGGATGGCGGGAAACTCTCGCGGCAGGCGGTCGTACATCGTGAAGAACATCTCGTCCTGCGATGCGAGCTCCTTGGTCCACTCAAGCTTGTCGGCGTACATCACTTCGTCGTACTGCTCGGACGAGAAGTCGAGGCCGCGCCAATCGAGGTCCTCGTATTTCGGCGCCCAGCCGAGAGCGTGCTCGTACGAGCGGGCCTGTCCCCGCGTGCGATCGACGGCCCACTTGAGGATGCGGAAGTTGTCGCTGAACCCGGGCCACAGAAACTTTCCGTCGGCCCCGCGGCGGAACCAGTTCACCAGGAAGATGCGCGGCACGACCTTCAGCGA
>JANOIK010001094.1:0-16182 GCA_031407585.1 Planctomycetota bacterium
AAGGAGCTAGGGCTGATCGTGACCGCTCACTGCGAGAACGAGACGCTCGTGGCGGAGCTGCAGCGGCGGTTGCTCGGCGAGGGCAAAACAGGCCCCGAGTGGCACGAGGCGTCTCGGCCGCCGCGGGTGGAAGCCGAGGGCGTGCACCATCTCATGACCTTCGCCGAGATGACCGGCGCGCACGTGTATTGCGTCCACACGTCCTGTCGCGAGGCCGTGGAGGCCGTGCAAGCGGCCCGCCTGCGCGGCGTACGGGCGTGGGTCGAGACGGTGATTCCGTACCTTGTGCTCGACAAGACGTACGCCGAGAAGCCGGACTTCGAGGGCGCCAAGTACGTGATGTCGCCGCCGCTGCGCGACAAGGCGCATCGGCCCGCACTGTGGAACGCGCTGCGGTCGCGCATCATCAGCACTGTGGCGACGGACCACGCGCCGTTCGACTTCCACGGCCAGAAGGAAATGGGCCGCGGCGATTTCACGAAGATCCCCAACGGCATTCCGTCGGTGGAGGACCGCGTGAACCTGCTCTACACGCACGGCGTGGCGAAGGGGCGGATCGACCTGGCGACGTTCGTGGACGCGGCCAGCACGCAAGCGGCGCGGCTGTTCGGGCTTTACCCACGCAAGGGCACGATCGCAGTGGGCAGCGACGCCGACCTGGTGGTGTACGACCCCGCGTATCGCGGGAAGATTTCCGCGAAGACTCAGCAGATGGCGGTCGACTACAGCGCGTTCGAGGGCTGGGACCTCGAAGGCCGACCGAGCCTGGTGACCGTCCGCGGGCAGGTGCAAGTGCGCGACGGGCAGTTTGTGGGGAAGCCGGGGACCGGGCAGTTTCTGACGCGGGCGGCGACGCATTTTTGATATGCAAACCACCCCAAAGCGTTGGCTATAATTGGGTGTGTACGGCAGCGTCCGGGGAGGAGTTGGGATATGAGCACGTCAACCATTTCCATCGAAGTCGACGCCGAAGCCGCGCGCGCTTTTAGCCAAGCTTCGGTGGAAGACAAACGCAAGTTACAGATTCTCCTCAGTTTGAGACTTCGCGAGCTGACCACCAGCCCCTCGCGATCGCTCAAGGAGATCATGGACGACATCGGCAATCGCGCCGTTGAGCAGGGAATGACGCAAGAGTTGCTGGATGACCTTCTCAATGACGCCTGAACGCCGAGTCATTCTCGACACGAGCGTTGTCGTCAGCGCGCTCATTCTTCCGGCGTCGGTTCCGCGGCGGGCATTCGACGCGGCAATCGCGAGTTCGACGGTTCTGGTCTCCGATGACACCATCGCGGAGCTGAATGCTGTCCTTCAGCGACGCAGATTTGATCGCTTTCTCAGTGAGGCCGAGCGATTTGAGTTTTTGGCTGCGTATTTACGAATTGCCGAAACGGTGAAAAGTACTGCCGAAGTCATGGTTTGCCGGGACCCCAAAGACAACATGCTTCTTTCCTTGGCAGTCGACGGAGAAGCCCACGCAATCGTCAGCGGCGACGCCGACTTGCTGGCTCTGCATCCATTCAGTGCGAATCCAATTCGGCCCGTCACAATCCTGCCTCCGCGAGATTTCTTGAATTGGATTCAGACCCCGCCGGGACCGCTAGCATCGCCGGCAAGCTGAAGTTGGCTCTCTTTGCAATTCCGGCTAAACTGCGGCACTAGCTGACCACTCGCTGAAGCGGTCGTGCGCGCTCGCATCATGTGCGTGCTGCGATCGGCTCAGTCCCGTACGCAAGGAGGCGTCGATGGCGCAGCCCCCGCTTCGCTTCGTTCATGCCGGCGATTTGCATCTGGAGCGCCCGCTGTGGGGCGTCGCCGAAGTTCCGCCGCACCTGCGCGAGGCGTTTCTCGAAGCGCCCTATCTTGCGGCGCAGCAAATCGTCGAGACCGCGCTCACTGAAGGCGCCGACGCGCTGCTGCTGTCGGGCGACGTCGTGCACCTGGACCGCGCCGGGCCGCGAGCCGTCGTGTTTCTGCAGGAGCAGTTCAAGCGGCTCGCCAATCACAACATCGCCGTGTACTGGGCCGGCGGGCAGGCTGATCCGCCCGATGCGTGGCCGGCGAGTGCTGCGCTGCCGGCGGGCGTACACCGGTTTCCCGCGGGCCGAGTGGGCAACTTCGAGCACCAGCGCGCAGGCAAGACGGTCGCCCGCATTCAGGGTATTAGCCGCAGCCCAGGACAGGCGACCGACGACAGCGGATTTCATCGCGACGCGAACGGATTGTTCACGGTCGGAGTCGCCTACGGCACGGCGGCGGCGCCAGGCGCCGAGGGCGATCGGGTGCACTACATGGCGCTCGGCGGGCAGCATCGCCGGCAAACGGTCGACCAGTCGCCGGGCATCGCTCACTACGCCGGCACGCCGCAGGGCCGCGAGCCCAGCGAAACGGGCGCGTGCGGCTGCACGGTCGTCACGGTCGACGAGGCGGGGCACGTGAAGACCACGTTCGTGCCCGTCGACGTGCTGCGATGGATCACCGAGACCATCGAGTTGACCGCGGGCGCCGACGAGCAATCGCTGCTGGGGCAGATGCATCAGCGAATCACCAACCTCCGTGCTAAGCACGCCGACCGCGACCTGCTGATCACTTGGAACATCGCCGGCCGCGGGGAGCTGCTGAATCGGCTGCGTCCCGGCGGTGCGAGCGACCGGCTGCTCGACGAGCTGCGTCGGCACGACGGCACGGCGTCGCCGGCCACGTGGAATGTGGCGATCGAGTGCGAGGAGCCGCTGTGTATTCCCGGCGAGTGGTACGACGAAGAAACGATCCGCGGCGACGTACTGCGGCAGTTCCGCGAGTTGGAGACGCACGCCGAGATTGATCTGGAGCTCGCCGCGTTCCTGCCGGAAGGCGTGCCGAGCGGCCCTTTCAGCGAGCTGACCGCGACGACAACCGCCGACCGTGGCGGATTGCTGCTCGCAGCATCGAAGCTCGGCGTCGACATGCTTGGATTCGATGAGGAGCAGGAGGCGTAGTCCCAGCACGTCCCTTGCACTGACCATTTAGCCGCGGGACTCGTCCCGCGGGCCCGCGCGGGGCAAGCCCCGCGGCTAAATCAAATACCCCGCGACCTTTGCCATGAAAATCACCGACCTGGAAATCAACGGCTTCGGCGTGTGGCGAGATCTGAAGATCTCGAACCTGTCGCGCCGCATCACCGCGTTCTACGGACCCAACGAGGCCGGCAAGACGACGATGATGCAGTTCGTGCGCGGCGTGCTGTACGGCATGTCTCCGGCGCGGCGCAAGCGTTACCTGCCGCCGATTGAAGGCGGAGAGCCGGGCGGCGCGCTCGGCATCAACGACGGCGAACTTCAGTTTCGTGCGGGCCGCATCGCGGATCGCGGCCCCGACGACTTGGGCCGCGTCATCTGCACAACGCCCGACGGCGCCCAAGGCGGCGACCGCCTGCTGCGCGAAGCTTTGGCCGACGTCGACGAGCCGACCTTCACGAACGTGTTCGCGATCGGGCTCGACGAGGTCAACGAGCTGGGCTCGCTCGGCGGCGCCAAGGCGGCCGAGTGGATTTACCGGCTCACCTCCGGCATCGATCGGGTGAGCCTTTACGACGTGATCCAGGACCTGGGCGCCAACCGCCGGTCGCTGCTCGCTCCCACGGGGCAGCCATCGCAAATCGTCGATCTCACAACCCGCCGCGATCGCCTACGGGCGGAAATCGACCAGCTTCGCGAGCAGAACCGCACCTGGGCGCAGCTCGCGGTGAAGCTCAAGGAACTCGACGAACAAATCGCCGCCGCGGAGGGCGAAGTTCGCAAGGCGGAGCACGCCGCCCGCACATTCGAGATCGCCGTCGGCCTTAAGCCCAACTGGCGGAAGCGGGAGAAGCTCAACGAACAGCTCGCGCATCTCAGCGGTCGCGTGAAGCTGCCGGACGACGCCGTCGAGCGGCTCAACGGCCTGAACGCCGACATCGAGAAGCACCAGCGGCAGGCGGACACGCTCGCCGGCCAGCGCCACCAGCTTCGTGACGAAGCCGATCGGCTGGGCGTCAACGAACTGCTGGTGCGCAACGCCTCGCGGATCGAGGCGCTCGGCGAGCAGCGCGATTGGCTGCAGTCGCTGCAGCGGCAGCGCGAGGACCTCGAACGCGAGGCCCGCGGCTACGAAAACCGGCTCTCGGCCGAGCAGAAGCGCCTCGGCGAGGCCCTCGGCCTTAAGGATGGGCAGCGGCTTCGCGAGCTCACCGAGACCGATCTCGAGAATCTGCAACCGCACATCGACGGCCTGAGGCTCGCTCAGAAACGCCTCGACGCGGCCCAACGCGATCTCGAGGGGCTGACCGAAAGCGAGCGCTCGCTGCGCACGCAAATTGAAACCGCCATTATCGGCGGCGAATCACACAAGCTGCCCATGGACCTGGACGAAGCGGGTAACCTCGTCGCCCAGCTTCGCAAGCGTCTGCAGGTCGAGCAGCGGCTGCAGCAAGCTCGCGAGCACGAAGTGGAGCTGGAGCAGCTAGGCCACGATCTGCTCGACGACCAGGTCATGCCGCTGTGGCTGTTCGGCTGGTTGCTGGCCACGTTCGTTATCGGCGCCCTGATGCTCGGCGTGTGGGCGCTCGTGCCGACGTCGCCGTTCGGCAAGTATGGCGGAATAGTTGCGCTGACTGGCGTTGGGGGCGCGGCGTTCGCGTGGGTCTACAAGTACTTCGCCGACGACGCGGCCGCGGAGAAGCTCGACGCGTGCCAGCGGCAGATGGAAGTGCTCGCCAAGCAAGTTTCCGATGCCGAGCGTGAGAAAGCCGCGGTCGACGCCGAGCTGCCGATGACCGATGGCTCGGTCGTGCTTCGCCTGCAGGCCGCCGAGCGGCACCTTGCCGAGCTGGAAAACGTGCTGCCGGTCGAGGCCCAGCGTAAACAAGCCGGCAGCGAGGTGCAGAATGCCGATGCGCGGTTCCGGCAGGCGCAGCGGGAACGCGACGCGCTCGTGGCCACCTGGAAGTCCACCGTCGTCGCCCTGGGATTGCCCGACTCACTCGACGCTCAGCGCCTGCTCACGGTGACCGAGCGTTACGGGCAGCTCGCGGAGCTGGAGTCGCGGGCTCGGCATCGCCGCGAGGACGCGGGGCTGCGGCAGCGGGAGTACGAGACGCTCCTGCGGCGGATACATGATCTTGCGGAGGAAGTCGGGTGCGTGCTCGAAGCGAAGCTGCAAGCACGGGACAAACCCGTTAGCCGCGACGCGGTAGCGGAGCGCGGCACACACGCGGAGCGCGGGCCTCTCGCAGAACGCACCACCGGCGAAAAGGCGGCGCCTGCACCCGCCCCCGCAACCGTGGACGCCCTCGAGCAGCTCGACCATTTACTCACGCAACGCCGCCGCCAGCTTGGCGACGTCGAACGCCGCGAGCAGCTCGCGGTGCGCGCCCGCGAGCTTCGCACCGAAGAGGCCAAGCACCAACAATCCATCGCCGCGCTGAAACGCCGCCGCGGCGCCATGTTTCAGGCTGCGGGGTGTGAGGACGAGCAGGCCTACCGCATGATGGCCGCCGACCAGCACCAGGCGGTCATGCTCGGCAACCAACGCGACGCGGTTTCGCGAGAAATCCTCGCGGCCATCGGCAAACATGAACCCGAGGACGTGTTCGCGCGGCTGCTCGACATCGAAGTCGTCGGCTCGCTCGACGCCCAGTGGGAGCACGCGGCCGCTGAGCTGGAAGCGTGCCAGGGACGACTCAAGGAGTTCGCCGAGCAGCGCGGCGAAGTGAAAAAAGAGCAGGCGTTTCTCGCCGCGGACCGTTCGCTCGCCGAGCGGCAGCTGGACCTCAGCGTGGTCGAGCAGCAACTCGTCCGGGCCCGCGATCGGTGGCGGGAGCATGCCGTGGTCAGCCGCGTGCTGGAACGCATCCGCGCCGACTACGAGGCGCACCGCCAGCCGGAGACGCTCGGCGAAGCGTCGCGATTTATGGCCAAGCTCACCGGCGGACAGTACCGGCGCATTTGGACGCCGCTGGCTCACGATGTGTTGCTGGTCGAGAACGCCGACGGCCAATCGCTGCCGGTCGACGTGCTGAGTCGCGGCACGCGCGAGCAACTGTTCCTGAGCGTGCGGCTGGCCCTGGTGGCCACATTCGCTCGCCGCGGCGTGAACCTGCCGATGGTGCTGGACGACGTGCTGGTGAATTTCGACGTCGGCCGGGCTCAGAAGGCCGCCGAAGTGCTGACCGAGTTCGCCGCCGGCGGCCACCAGTTGCTGTTCTTCACGTGCCACGAGCACATCTGGACGATGCTGCAGGCGCTCGACGCGGACTGCCGTCGCCTGCCCGTGCGGCGCGGCCAGCCCGAGCCCGTGGCGCCGGTGATCGAAGTCGCGGCCCAAGCGCCGGAGCCAGATCGGGAGCCGATTCGCCGAGCGCCGGCAAAGAAGCGGCCCCGGCGTCCCGCCGAGAAACCCGCGGCGGTCGCCGACGAGTGGTACGACTACCCATTCACCGAGCGTTTGGTCGCCGAGCCCGCGACGGAGCCCGAACTCGTGGTCGCCGCCGTCGAGACGCCGTCGTCGTGGTGCGAGTACCGGTTCGAGCCGTCGGAATTCACGCTCGGGGCCGATGCCGACCCGGCGGATGATGCGGTGGCGTACATCGTGGGCGCCGACCGGCGTTCCACGGGGTCCGCGCCGCACCACTCATCCAGCGCGCGGCGGCGGACGATCATCGTGGACTCGCCGCGGGAAGCGTGGGACGACCGCGACCATCTCAAGCCGCGTCGGGCGTAGGGCGTAGGGCAAGACTTCTTGCTGACGCGCGGGGCGAGGTTCGTCATAATGCACGCCGAACGATTGGCCCCCTCCATCGCCGCTTCGGACTGGTCGCTTAAGCAACCAGTCCGCGTACCGAGTAATTCTCCACGCGCCTAACGATATGTCTGAAGTCTTCCTCCCCGATGACGACGAGCGCAAGTGTCCGTTTTGTGCGGAGACGATCAAGCGCGTCGCGCTCAAGTGCCGCCACTGCGGCGAGTTGCTCGGCGATCCCAATTCGCCCGGCGTGTTTCGCCAGGGCAAACGTGTGGTCATGAGCCGCACCACGGCTCTGCCCCGTCGGTGCGTGAAGACCAATGAACCGACCGAACTGTCGCTCACCAGGCAACTGAGCTGGCACACGCCGCTGGCGTATCTTGGACTTCTCTTAGGCGTCCTGCCGTACGTCATCGTCGCCTTGATGATGCGCAAGACGCACAGGCTGCGTGTGCCGCTAACGGCTCAGCGCATTCGGCGTCGTAGGTGGGAAATTGCGCTGGGTTGGCTGCTTATCGTCATAGGAATTTACGTGATTTTCTCTGGGATCGATGCGGGCGACCGCGGCAACGGCGGAGCGCTCATCGCTGGTGGGCTCGTGGCTATTCTCAGTGGGATTATTTGGATCAATGTCGCCGCGAGTCCCGTCACCGCGACGCGCATCGACGACGATTACCTCTGGCTCAAGGGTTTTCATCCGGCGTACGTTGCGGAGTTGCCGGAGTTTCCAGGGAAGCTGTAGCGCGGCTCCCTTCGGTCTATCAAGAATTCGGTCATTCGTAAGGTTTTTACTTCTAGCAGTGTCGTTGCCCTCGCAGCGACAATGGGGGCTCTCATCCCAATTCTACGACTGTGCGTCTCTCGGGCCGCGGAATGATGGAAGACGAACTCGTTCTCGACGCACAGGACCTAGTTCCCGACGACGAAGATGCCCGGGCGTGCCCCTTCTGCGGCGAAACGATCAAGAAGGTCGCTCTCCGGTGCCGGCATTGCCAGGAGCAACTCGGCGATCCGGCCTGCCCCGGCGTGTTTCGCGACGGCAAGCAGGTGGTGATGAGCCGGCTCGGCGCGTTCCCGCCGCGGTGCGTGAAATCCAACGAGCCAGCCGACCACTGGCTCACGTACAGCTTGTCTTCCCTGCCGATGTATGCCCCGCTGCTGATGTTGCTCGGGCCTCTCTTCATCTTGCCGTTTCTCTTTTCCCAACGAAACAAGGTCCGCGTGCGGCTGCCACTGTCGGCCCGGCGTTATAGACGACGACGCCTGGCACAAATCGTGGGGACGCTGATCGTCGTCGCGGGAATCGGCGCGATCGTGGCGGGAATTCTGGTGGACCGCCGATCCGAAGACAACTGGATGGCGACGCTGATCGTCGGCGGACTCGCTGCCTTCTTCGTCGGCGGGTTCACCATCGCCGTGGTCGACAGCCCCGTGAAGCTGACGCGCATCGCCAAAAACCACATTTGGCTCCGGGGCGTGCACCCCGCGATGGTCGCAGAATTTCCGCAGTGGCGCCCCGGGTGAGCCGCGCGGGCGGCGATTGCTACGCCGGTGAGAAGCGGCTGCCGACCGCACGGGCGGTCTTGCGGACGAGGGCCCGGTACTTGGTCCGCACGTCGAGGTAGCTCCAGAACAGATAGATATTGCCCGCGGCGGAGGCAACGAGCGTGACCCACGCGAACAGCACGGCGGCCTGCTGGCTCGCGGACTTTTCCGTCGCGGGCGATGGCGTCGTGGATACCGTCGTGGGCGTGGCGGCGGGCGTGGCGAAGCCAGAGGCCCAGCCGGCGGAGCCGGGCAACGATCCGGTTCCGACAGTTCCGACGCCGGTGATCGGCGGGCCGCCGACGGCGCCCGGTGCGGCCGGAAGGGTCGCGTTGCCGAGTGCCGTGCCGATGCCGTCCAGGGCACGATTTCCGGGAAGCGAGAGCATGCCCGCGTCGATCGCGGGAGGTCCTGTTGTGGTCGTTCCCGGAGCCGGAGGAGACGCCAGCGGCGGCGGCTGGAGGACCGTCGGCGCGGCAGGCTCGGATCCGGGCCAGATCGACGTGGTGGTCGTCCCGCCGTTGTCCGCCGCGCTGGCGCCCGCCGGCGGCTGCGAGGTCGCATCGGCCCACGAGCCCGTGTTAGGGGCGCCCGTGGCCGGCGTACTGGGAACATACGGCGGCGCGGTGGAGCCATAGTCGGGCGTGTACGGCGCGTAGGGCGGGGCCGAGCCGACGCCCCCCGTCGCCGGGACTGGGTTGTTCCAACCGCCGGTCGCCGCGCCGACGCCGCCGGCTGCGGCTGGCGAACCAGCCACAGGCGGAACCGTCGCGCCACCGTTCCAGCCTTGGCCCTGCGTTGCCGTCACCGGGGCCACGGCAGGCGGTTCAGCGCCCGTCAGTTCGTCGATCAACCGGTCTGTGCGTCCCCGAATGTTCTGAGCCGCGGTGCGCATACCGCCGCCCACGTTGTCGATCCCATTGCGCAGCGGCTCCGTGGCTTCCTGCACCCCGGCACGGAAACGAGGTAGCACACCCGTCGGCGTAACCTCCGCGGTCGGCGCGGCGCCGCCGTTCCAACCCGAGCCGGCTGGCGCGGCGGGCTGGGTAACAACGGGCGTGACTTCGCTGTTCCATGATCCGCCGCCCGCGCCTGCGGGAGCCGCGCCCGTGGCAGGCACGCCGGTAAACGCGTCATACGCGGGCGGCGCCGTCGCGCTTGGCGCTGCGGCGACTGGCGCGGGAGTTCCGTAGCGCATGGCCGGCGGCTCGGTGTACTGCGTGAGCACGACGCCGTCATCGGCAGCCGGCTTCAGCCGCGTCTCGGTCTGGCCGTGCGGCAATTTGCCGCGACCCACGACAAGTCGCACGCGCCCAATCGGGCCGGCGTCGGCGGGCACATCGCTGACGATGGGAATCTCGGCGCCGCGGGCGAGCGCCTCGAGCATCTCGGGCTCGATCTGGACGAGATACTCGCTGCGCGGGCTGTCGCCTGGCATCGGCTGCCAGCCAAAACCCACTCCCACGCCCGTCACCAGTACCATCAGCGCGGCTGCAACCATGACTGAATCCTTTCGACGCGACGCACGCGGCGCGACCAGCGGGGCGAGTCTTCCTGACAGGCGCCTTCCTAACAGACGCATTGACGGCTCAAGTGCGGGACGGCGGCCAGCCATGGCGCATCCCGCGCGCGTGAACCCAGTCTACCCCAATCCCAAAAATGGGCCTAGAGAATCCTTCCAGCAATGGCGGCGAACAACGCCGCCGGCATGCCGTAAATCAGCGATCCTTGACAAGGCTTGCCGTCGTGGTTGAAAATTTCCCCTCTCTCACGGATGCTAGCAAGACGCGGGCGCGAGCCGCCGCCGTCGGGGTGACAGTACAAGGGGTGGGCATGGTCTGCGCGATGAACTTCTCTGAAATCGAAACGCAAACGCTCGGCGACGTCCCGTTGCCCGATGCGATCGCAGAGCGTCGAGCACTGCAAGGGCCCGCGCCGCTCTCATGCGAGTCGCCGGAAGATCCGTTCGAGGATTTCGAGGACGACGACTTCGACGATGACTTCGACGACGACTTCGAAGAGGACTGGGAAGACGACCTCACCGAAGACGAGGAGTTCCCCGACACGTTTGGCGGCGACGATCCCGATGGGCCGGCCGAAGAGAGCGAGGAAGAGTCGCCGTTCTCGGACGATCCCGACTTCGACGACTAGGCCTTCGACGACTGGACCGCCGACGTTCGCCGTCGCGCGCCGCGGCGGACGAGTGCGATGCTCGCGACTGCCAGGATCGCGGCGCTGGATGGCTCGGGCACCGGCGAGTTCGCCGGGCTGGCGGCATTGAGCGGCGACCAGCCGACATTCTGTTGCCAGACCAGCAAGTCGTCGCCATCGACGGCGCCGTCGCCGTTCGCGTCGCCCATCGTGCGCGTCGCGCCTGTCGCCGTTCCGAACCCCGTCGTCCAACGGGTCAAGTCGTCGCCATCCACGTCGGCGTCGCCATCGAAGTCGCCCGGACGGAAGGCGTTGGTGACGATGCGATAGACTTGACCTGTCTCGTAATAAACGATGTAAAGATTTCCGATGGCGTCTTCTCCGTACGACACCGGGAAGCGCGGCGTGCCCACATTGGGCGTCAGCAGGGGCTTGATGTCGGTCGCGACGACTTCGGGAAAGCCATAGACCGGCGGAATAGTAGCGGTGTTAAACGTCCAGTATTTGTTGGTCGCGCCGTTGCCGAAATCACCCGAGTCGCCGAAGAAGTAAGTTCCCTGAAGCGTCGGATCGGGGCCGCGGTACACATAACCGCCGAACACTGACTTTCCGCCGAACGTGCCGGTTCGGCCATAGTCGTAGACCGGGTCAACGTTGTCGGGCGGCTTGGCCCCGCCAACGACGCCGTTCGTTATTTCGAGCCCCTCGCGCAATCGCCATCCATAGTTGGCGCCGCCAACGCCGGCGGGCTGGTAGTCAATTTCCTCGCGCGCACCCTGGCCAACGTCGCCAATAAACAGATCTCCCGTGGCTCGGTCGAAGCTATCGCGGTACGGGTTGCGGAGGCCGTAGGCCCAAATCTCGTCGTCGCCCTCCTCGTTCGGCTTTCCGGCGGTGAATGGATTCGAGCTGGGGATCGCGTAGTTCCTGACAGGGTCGCCAGGGAAGGCGTCCGAATCGACATTGATCCGCAGGATCTTGCCCATCCAGTTATCTGTAATATCCTGCGCGTTGCCGATGCCAGGAGTATGGCCGCCAGCGGCGGAGGTGTCGTTCGCTTCGCCGCCGTCACCCGATGCGATGTACAAATTCGCCTCGCTCGAAGTGGGGTCGAAGCCAATCCAGCCGCTCACGTGATTGGCCTGCGGGCGCGGGAAGTCCATCAGCGTTGTGAAGGCCGTGTTATCCACCGGCAGCGTTCCCACGCTGGTGTACTCTCGAATGCGGGTGCTAAGAGCCGAAATCGCTCCGTTAGAGTTGACGCCGCCATTATCGTGGGTGGAGTACGTGTAGAACTTGCCGTTGCTGGCAAAGTTTGGGTGAAATGCCAGCCCCAAGAGCCCGCCCTCGCCCTCGGTATCGATGCCCGGGATCGTCAGAAATTCCGTCGTAGTGCCCGTGCCAGACGACAGGTTCAAAATCCTGATCCCGCCCCCGCGCTCGACGATGAAAAGACGGGGCCGATCATTGGGCGCGTGGGTGACGAACACCGGTGCGTTGAGCGACGTCGCAACGCGCTCAATGCCCGTGATCGCGGCTCGCGCCCCGGGCACACTTGAGATTTGCGATGCGAGGATCGGCGCCGCGAGCGCCAGGAACCTGCCCGAGCGTGCGGCAAAAAAAGATAGTCGCCGAGCGACCAGCTTGGTACGAAACATCGCGCCTCCCCTCCAAGGGTTTGTTTCCACGCCGTTCCGGGCGTTTTGCTCAGTATCACGCGGGGTCCGCGCAGACGCAAGCAAACGGCGCAGCGGAGTTGCCGATGAGGCGCCGCGGGGAAGGAACGGGTAGGCGCTTTCCACCGGCGGAGCCGGTGGATTTCCGTCACGTGGAGCGTCGGCGTCGGAGCAGCGCGAGCGCGGCCGCGGCCATCAATACGGTGCCTGCCGGTTCAGGAACTGGCGTTCCGGCCGGGATCGCTGAACCGATCGCCGACCAGCCGACATTGCGCTGCCAGGCGAGGAGGTCATCCCCATCGACGGCGTCGTCGTTGTTCGCGTCGCCAAGCGCGCGTGTAGCGCCGGTAGCCAGCCCAAAGTTCGTGCGCCAAATTGTCAAATCCTCGCCGTCAACGTCAGCGTCGCCGTCGAAGTCGCCCGGTCGGAAAGCGTTGGTGACGATGCGATAGACTTGACTCGTCTCGAGATACACGATGTAAAGATTTCCGATGGCGTCTTCTCCGTAGGCCACCGGGTAGCGGGGCGCACCCACGTTGGGCGTCAAAAAAGGCTTGATGTCGGTCGCGCTGACCTCGGGAAAGCCGTAGACCGGCGGTATATCATCAGTGTTAAACGTCCAGAATTTGTTGGACGCGGCATTGCCGAAGTCGCCCGAGTCCCCAAAGAAATAAGTTCCCTGAAGTTCCGGATCGGGGCCGCGGTACACGTAACCGCCGATGACTGTCTTGCCGCCAAACGTGCCGGTACGGGCATAGTCATAGACCGGGTCCTTGTTGCCCGGCGGCTTGGTCCCGCCAACGCCGCCTCCGGTCGCTTCAAGCCCTTCGCGCAACCGCCATCCATAGTTGGCGCCGCCAACGCCGGCGGGCTGGTAATCAATTTCTTCTCGCGCGCCCTGGCCAACATCCCCAATAAAGAGGTCTCCAGTCGCCCTGTCGAAGCTCGCGCGGAACGGGTTACGGAGGCCGTAGGCCCAAATTTCATCATCGCCCACTTCGTTCGGCTTGCCGGGCGTGAACGGATTCGAGGCGGGGATCGCGTAGTTCTTAGCAGCGTCGTCGGGGAATTCGTCGGTATCAACGTTGATTCGCAACATCTTGCCCATCCAATTATTTGTCGTGTCCTGTGCATTTCCCACGCCCGGCGTATGGCCAATCGTGTTGTCGTTGCCGTTGCCGCCATCGCCGGAGGCAATATACAGATTCGCCTCACTTGAAGTGGGGTCGAAGCCAATCCAGCCGCCGACGTGATTGGACTGCGGGCGCGGGAAATTCATAAGAGTAGTGAAGGCGACGTTGTTGACGGGGAGCGTCCCCACGCTGGTGTACTCTCGAATATGGGTGCTCAGAGGCGAAACCGCGCCGCCGGAGTCGACGCCGCCATTGTCGTGAGTGGAGAACGTGTAGAACTTGCCGTTGCCGGCAAAGTTCGGGTGGAACGCCATCCCTAAGAGCCCGCCCTCACCCTCGGTATCAACGCCGGGGATCGTCAGAAATGGCGTCGCACTGACATTACCAGACAAAAGATCCAAAATCTTGATCGTGCCCCCGCGCTCGCCGATAAAAAGACGAGTCCGATCGTTGGGCGCGTGAGTGACGAACACGGGTGCGTTGAGCGACGTCGCGACCCGCTCGATGCCCGTGATCGCGGCTCGCGCCGCTGGCGTATTAGTGAGTTGCAACGCGAGGATCGGTGCCGCGATTGCCAGGGCCCTACGCGAGCATGCAGCAAAGAAAGATAGTCGCCGAGCGACCAGCTTGGTACGAAACATAGCGCCTCCCCTCAAAAGTCCATTCCCACGCCGTTCCGGGCGTTTCGCCCAGTATCACGCAGGGTCCACGCATAAGCAAGCAAACCGCGCAGCGGAGTTGCAAATAGTGCGCCGTCGGAAAAAGAGGGCTGCGCCGTGTTAAGAAGGCGTGAATCAGGCCGAGGGCGCTGCAGTCGACGAGGTGTTAACCGCCGCTGCGGTCGGCGCACTCGCGTCGGCATCGCCTGCAGGCGCCGCCGCGGCCACTGTTTGGCTCAGCCGAGCAAAGTCGCCCTCGCGAGCGACAAACGCTTCGACCACTTCCGGGTCGAACTGCGTGCCGTAGTGCGACACGATCCACTCGCGGGCTTCCGCATGGCTGAGCGCCGGGCGGTACGGGCGGTGCGAGGTGAGCGCATCGTACACGTCGGCCACGGCCACGATGCGGGCCGCAAGCGGGATCGACTTGCCCTGCAAGCCGTGCGGGTAGCCGCTGCCGTCCCACTGCTCGTGGTGGGCAACCGCCACTTGCTGGCCGAGCTGCAGGAAATCGTCCTCGCCAAGTTGCCGCTGAATCGCGGCGAGGCATTCACCGCCGAGCTCGGCGTGCATCTGCATCGCGCGACGCTCGCTGGGATTGAGCCGGCCCAGCTTCAGCAGCACCGCGTCGGGAACACCCACCTTACCGATGTCGTGCAGCGAGGACGCCACGGCGAGATTGCCGACGAAATGGTGAGTAATTTCGGGGTTGGTCTTCGCCATCTGGCTGGCGAGGAACGTGACGTACAGCCGAACGCGCTCGAGGTGTCCTGCGGTGTCTTTGTCCTTGGACTCCGACAGCTTCGCGAGGCCAAACACTACGGCATTTCGCGTCCGCACGAGCGATTGAGTCCGGTCGTCGACTTCCTTGGCCAGCGATGAATTGAGCGTGGCGAGCGTGCTTTCAAAGCGATTCACCAGGAAACTCGTGAGCATCGCGGTCGCGCCCACGATCGAGGCCATGATCACCATCGCCATCTGGAACAGCGGCTGGACCAACTCGGCCGCGTGGTTGTCGATCTCTGCTTGCGACTGGTGCACCGCGAGCACCGCGTTGAGCTTCGGCACGGCGAGGCAGGACGCCTCATACAGATCGCCGCCGAACTCGATCTCGCCGGTGGCGAGGCGATCGCCCCGCTGTTCGGCTTCGCCCACGGCATCGATTACGGACGCCACATCCTCCCCTTCGACCAAGGCCTCGCGGCCCGGAAAGCTGCGGAGCAGACTGGGGTCGTCGTTGAGTTGCGTGTGGCAAGCAAGAGCGCCCGTGTCTCGACGCAGCACCGAGATGTATCCGTTATGGGGAACGTGGGCGGTCTCGCACATCGCTTGCAGTTGATTCCACCCGTCGGTCCCGGGCTCGATGCTCGAAATCGACGACTCGTCGATGCGATGGGCAAGCTGATAGGCCAGAGCCCTGCCCTGTGCGGCCACGTTGCTCGAAATGAATTCGTTGAACGTCTGGTGCAGCCATTGCGTGGCCCAAACGACGCCAAAGCCCATGCAGCCGAGCTGCCCGACCATGAGCAGCAGCACCAGGAGTCTTCGCTGCTTGATTCGCATGGGCGGCGTCTGGCAAAACGCGTGGGCGTGGTAAGTGGACGGCAACGATTTGACGGAGAGGCCGTCGGCGGCCACCAAACGAACCATCCCCACGGCTACGGGGGCGTCCGTCTCGAAAAGATAGCTCGCCAAATGGGCGCGTTTGGGAAGAATCGGCGTGGATGCGGAAGAATCGGCCCAGCCGGCGCGGCCCGCAGAATTCGGGCAATCGTCCGAAGAGGCCCGCGATTGTGAGGACGCTGGGCTCAAAGCGTCGGCGGGCTCGATGAGTGTACGCGCCGCAGCTCGTCGGCCATGATCGCCACGCCGCGAGCCACCGTCTCGGCCGACTGCGAGAACGTCATCCGAATGCACTGCGAAGCGTGGGGCCACGGCTCGGCATCGTCGAGACCATAGAAAAAGTACTCGCCCGGCACGATTAGCACGCCCCGATCTCGCAGGCGCTGGTACAGCTCGCGCGAGCTGAACGGCAGCTCGGGAAACCAGAGCCACAGAAAGAAGGCGCCTTCGCTGCGGTGGATCGCGTAGGGAAAGCTGTCGCCAAACTCGGCGCGAACGATCGCTTCGGCCGTGCGCGACTTCTCGAGATAGTACGGCTGGATGACTTCGCGACTCAAGCGGATCAGCTCGCCGCTGTCGAGCAGCGGCCGCACGATGGCTTGCCCGACGTTCGGATTGGCAAGGCCCACGATGGCGGTC
>JANOIK010001096.1:0-2646 GCA_031407585.1 Planctomycetota bacterium
TCGAGCACCACTTTCGCACGCTCCAGGTTGCCGCGGGCGAGGATCGGCTGGTTGAGCCGTCGCCAGCAATTGGCCACTTGCACGAAACTTTCCAGCACCACCGGATCGTTCTGGTAGAGCGTGATCACGTTCTGGTACGCCTGCCGCGCTTCGTTGAATCGCCGCAGCTCGACCAGCACCGAGCCCTGCATCATGTAACAGTTCCGCAGCAGCATCGCCGTCTGGGGATCGTTCTCCGCGTTTCCTTCGAGCGTGATCTGCTGCTGCACTTCGAGGTACGTGGCGTACGCGCTCTCCAGGTTCTCCGAAATCTGCTTCCGGCTGCGATTGATCTGCGCCTCGTTCTCGGCGCTCGGCGCCCGCAGTTGGCGAGCCAACGACTCGGCGCCGTTGTGGTACGCCCGCGCGATCAGATACTTCGACAGCAGCGACGCCTCGTTCTCCGGGTAACGAGCCACGGCTTCCTGCAGGGCGTCGACCGCCTCGTCGAAGCGGTCCACCTCGTACAGCAGGTTGCCCAGCTCGAACAGCGAATCGCGCCACTCGGGGCTCTGGGGAGTCAACGCGGTCGCTTGCAGGTTGGCCTGCAGCAGCCGCTCGGACTCGGGGAACTTCTCGAGCTGCCGATATGCGCGGCCGGCCTCCAGGCGCGCCTGATGGGTGACGACCGTGCCGCTGTAGATCTCGATGCACTCCTCGAGCGCGCGGATGGCGCCCGAGTAATCGCCCAGCGCGAGTCGCGATTGGCCGAGCCGCACGAGCGCCACGTCGTTGCGCTGCCGTGCCTCGTTGAGCAGGTATTCCTCGAACACGCGGGCCGCGCTCGTGTAGCCTTGCCCCTGGAAATAACAGTCGGCGGCTTCCCACAGGTCGCGCGTGAAGAATCGCGTGGCGTATCGCAGGCGCGCCAGGTCCTCGTACGCGCGGCCGGCGGCTCGCAGGTGGAAGCGGCCTTCCTTGGCAAGCTTCTCGCCGCCGCGGCGGCCCTCCGCCTCCGCGAGCTCGCGGCAATGGGCGCCCCATTGCTGGTGCGTCTTCCCACGCAGCTCCATGCACTCGGTCATGCCGAGCACCGGTTCGAAACTATCCAGCATCGCCAGCGAGTCGGCAAACTGCCCATCGCCGATGATTTGCTCGTAAGCCGCCCACAGCCGAGCCTGCAGTTCCGTGAGCGGCAGCAAGCTGTTGTCGTACGTGTGCGGATCGCCCACGGCTTGCAGCACCGCGCGGTAACCTGCCAGGGCCCGAGCGCGGTCGCCGCTCGTGCGGGCGTAGTCCGCTTCGGCCAGCGCGGCCGCGAGTCCCTCGTCCGTGTCGCTGTACAGCGTGCTCAAGCGTTCGTACTGCGCGCGAGCCGCCTCGGGATCGCCCCGCAGCTCGTGACACCGCGCGGTCCAGTAGATGGCCTGCCGAGCGAGCGCCCCCGCATCGAGATCGAGCCGTTGAACCCGCTCGAATTGCTTCAGCGCGGCGTCGAGCTTGGCGACGCGCTTGGGAGCATCGTCGGTCACCGCCAGGGCGGTTTCCATTTCCAAGCGACCTAAAAGCAGCATGCGCCGTCCGGCGAAATCGCCGTCGGCCGACACGCTGGCGAGCGCCGCCTTCGCCTCGCCCGAGCGGCCCAGCCGCACGAGCGTCTCGGCGCGCAGCAGCCACGCCTCGTCGCGCAGTTCGCCCGCGAGGTTCGGGTCGCGGATGACTTGTTCGTTGTGTGCGAGCGCCGATTCCAGATCGGGATGCGGCGCGTCGACCAGCGCCCGCACCAGCAGCGCGTGAATCTCATTCTCCGGCTGGGCGTGCCGCTTCAGGGCGTCTTCGAGATACGGGATGCCGGCCTCGGATTCGCCGCCGCACGCCAGGCTCTTGCCCAACAGGTACGCCGCTTGAGCTTCGCGACCCGCGGGCACGCCTTGGGCGTTGGCCTTGGACAGGTACCGAGCGGCGAGTTGATAAGTCGCTGCACGCCGTTCCGACGACGCCTCGGCGTCCGCTTCATGCGCCTTGACGGCGCCGAGCACGAACATGGCGCCGCCGATCAGTTCCGGCGTGGCGACGAGGCTCTGCATGTCGCCAATGATGGTGCGAGCTTCTTCGTACTTGCCGGCGTCGAGCGCCTCGAGCGCCATCTCGATTGTGGAGGGCTTCAGCGAGTCGATAGCCAGGTGGGCCACGTAGCTCCAGGCCGCAAACAGCCCGGCGAGCACCACGAGCCCGCCGCCGCCGGCGATGCCCATGTGCAGCTTGCTCGCCGTCGCCCAATGCAGCGCGCCAAGCGCCGCGCGCAGCGGCAGCGGACGGCGCGGAGTCGCGTCGTCGGCAGGTGCAGCGTTGTGCGAAGAGTGATCCATGGAGGAGTCGAAAAGCGCAAGCGACGGCGACAGCACGACCGACCGTGCGGCGCCCAACGGCGAAAACTTAAGAAAAAAGCCGTGGGCTTGTACAGAAACGCCCAAACAGGGTCAATCGCCGTTGAAGGAAGCGATAGCAGCGCGAACCACCATGACCCTTCCGGCTCCCTCCCCCTTGAGGGGAGGGCTGCAATCCTGTTCGGCACGCCATTTGCGCCGTCAACTGGTCAACTCCAGGAGACTGTCGGGATGGCGAAGTCGGAAGGTGAGGAAGTGGTGCGGCTGGAGGGCCGCCGGC
>JANOIK010001102.1:0-1771 GCA_031407585.1 Planctomycetota bacterium
CTCACGGGCAACCTCGACTGGGGCCTCCCGGCGCCCGAGCTCGACGGCCTCGCGGGCCTCACGTTCTGGGTCTGGCCCGAATCGCTGTGGGCGCCCATCTCGTTCGTCTCGGCGCTGCTGCAAACCAAGCGCGGCGGAGACGCAAACGCATGGAAAGACTGGTGGTGCTCGCCCGACGCGAAGCTCTACCAGTTCATCGGCGAGGACAACCTGTTCTTCTACGGCCTCGCCCAGGAAGCGATGTTCCTCGGCATGCAGGGCAAGAGCTTCGCCTGCCCGCCGCCGGAGGGCGCGCTGCAGCTGTCGCGGCTCATCGCCAACCGGCACCTGCTCTTCCTGGATAAAAAGGCAAGCTCCAGCGGAAAAGTAAAACCGCCGATGGCGCGCGAGCTGCTCGACTACTACTCCGCCGACCAGCTGCGCATCCACTTCCTCAGCCTCGCGCTCGGCGACCGCAACGCGAACTTCCGCCCCAAGCCGCTCGACCCCGAGGCTGCGAACAACCCACGGGCCGTCGACCCCGTGCTGAAGGACGGCAATCTCGGCGCGAACGCCTTCAACACGGCCGCGCGCAGCGTGTTCTACACGGTGCAGAAGTACTATGAGAACCAGCTCCCGCCCGGCGAGCCGAGCGAGGCGGTCGTGCGGCAGTCGGAGGAAATGATTCTGCGGTTCGAAGAGCTGATGGATCGGCACGAAACGCCGAGCGCCCTCAAAGAGCTCACCGTCTTCATCGGCGCCATCAACAGCCTGTGGAGCCAGCACAAGCCGTTCGCCGAGAACACCGACGACGCCGTGCGCCGCCAGGTCGTGCTCGACGCCTTCCACCTGGTGCGCGTCGCCACGACGCTGCTGCACCCGATCGCCCCGATCGGCACAGATGCGATTCGCAGACAGCTCGGCGTCGACGAGCGGCTCTGGAGCTGGCAGCACATCTTCGAGCCGCTGCCGTTCTTCTTCACAGACGGCGCCGCCCACTGCTTTCCGGAGTTGCCGCCAAAGGCCGATTTCTTCGAGAAGCCCGCAGCCCAACTCGCCGCATCATCCAACTAGAATCCTCCGGCTCCCTCCCCCTTGAGGAGAGGGCTGGGGAGGGGGTTGAAGCGGGTACACGGGCGGCAATTCGCTTACCGCCGCGAGCGACGCCGCGTCCCGCATCCCGCACAAGCCGCCATCAGCAGCATCCCCACCGACGCCGGCTCCGGCACGGGACTCGCACCGCCGCCGAGACCCCGGCCAAAATTCGCCCGCCAATTCACCAGGTCCCCCCTGCTCGGCGCCCCGCCGCGTTGCCACGCCAGCAGGTCGTCGCCGTCCACGCGGTCGTTGTGGTCGAAGTCGCCCCGCAGTCCGCTCACCACCGCGGCCACGCCGGTCGTGGTCAGCCCGGACAGGTCCCAGCTCAGTCTCGCGCTAAGCCCCGGCAAGTCGAAGAGGCGCAGCGCGAGCGGATACGTGTTCGTTCCCGAGGGCGCCCCCCGATCGGCCTCATCTCAATTGTCCGCAGGGCCGGACTTATCGCGAATTCCGCGCGCCGCGTGCTATTTTTGGGCCACCAACTATGCTAGAACAATGATGTACAGATAAACACAAATAACGGCGACTCTCGGTGGGCTTTGATCACCCCCAACCCAGTGCTTGCAGTTTCGCGGCCGCTCTTTCCGTGTGTGCAGCGCGTCGTGAGCAACCGTTCACAACGCCCCCCAAAGCGGACAGTATGAAGGCAAAAGCGGACACTATCAGACCGAAACCGGACACAAGAAACGCCCCT